>NZ_JRPT01000072.1:0-20097 GCF_000762865.1 Prevotella sp. S7 MS 2
GAATGTTGTAATCATAGATAATTATGATTCTTTTACCTATAACTTGGCTCATTTGGTAAGAGAATTTGGAGTAGAAGTTACTGTGTATCGTAGCGATCAATTTACATTGAAGCAGTTAGAACCTTTTGATAGAATTATACTTAGTCCGGGTCCGGGGCTTCCTAGTGAATCGGGATTGTTGTTGGATGTCATTAAAACTTATGCGGGACATAAACCTATATTCGGTGTTTGTCTAGGACATCAGGCTATAGGAGAAGTTTTTGGAGCGAAACTTATCAATCTACAACATGTGTATCATGGCGTTGCTACTGAGGGTACACAATTTGGTAATGACCCTATATTTACCGGATTACCTCGTCGTATGATGATGGGGCGCTACCATAGTTGGGTGGTTGATAAAGAGGAGTTTCCTAATTGTTTGGAAATTACTGCTGTAAGTGATGATGGGCAAATCATGGGCTTATGCCATAAGAACTATAATATTCATGGTATACAATTCCATCCTGAGTCTGTACTTACTCCTCAAGGACGTATTATTATGCAGAATTGGCTTCGTACTTAACTCTCCTTTTCACTACTTATAGTATAGATACCCTGTAGCAGTCCCTGCTATTGGGTATTTATTTTTATGCCTTTGTTATTTAGAAATAAATGTTTTCACGATAATTTCATGTTAGTTGTTCTACGAAACGAATCCATAAAAATGATTTTGTATAATAAGTTTTTAACTTTGTGCTTATAAAACTCTAAGAAAAATATTACTTTTGTATAACACAATTAGATTTATCTTCACATGTTACCAGATACTGAAACTATTGAATTAAAGGAAGTCTCTTTGCCTATGAAAGATGCGGAAGATATATTGCAAGATGATTTCCCTTGGTATGGCATTAAGCTTTATACCGTGAGACAGCAAGAAGTTGCAGATTATTTTGCTCAATTTCAATTAGAGACTTTTATTCCTCAGGAGTACGTTGATGTCGAAACAAGTGAGCATAAGATCAAGCAAGTTTTGCGTCCGGTAGTCCGGAATCTCCTGTTTCTAAAAAAATCTAAGGATGAAAAGGAGATAAGAGAAATTGTAACCAATTGTAATTATAAGATTTCTGTATTAACAAAGGGGCGTACTGATCGGGCGTATTATGAAATACCTGCTAAGCAGATGTTTGAGTTTCGCGTGATGTGTAATCCTCAAATCACTATGCGGAAATTCCTTAGTGAGAAAGAGGCACATCTGAAAGCTGGCTCGCGTGTAGTCGTGAAGTATGGTCCGATGAAAGGGCTTACCGGTCGATTGGTACGAAGTAGCAAGAAATATTATTTATTAAAAGAGGTACCGGGAATGGCCATCATGTTAAAAATATCTAGATGGTGCTGTGTGAGTTCGGAAAGTTAGTTAATGCATCTATAAAGCTAGATGCATTAACTAATATCCTGTTAGAACTCAGATGTGAAGTGGAATTTGATATGTTCAAAGTCTTGTTGAGCCATACTTAGTACATACCCGCTGTCGGCAAGGAAGACGTCTCGGCCTTCACGGTCTTTTGCCATATATTGGTATTTTCGTTTTTTGAAGTTTTCAAGTTCTGCTTCATTGTCACTTTCTATCCAGCAAGCCTTGTATAGATGTACTGGTTCCCAACGACATTTCGCATTATATTCATTCTCCAAACGATATTGGATGACTTCAAACTGTAGTTGTCCGACCGTTCCAATAATTTTTCTATTATTGAATTGGTTTACAAAGAGTTGGGCCACACCCTCATCCATTAATTGCTCAATACCTTTTTGAAGCTGCTTGCTCTTCATCGGATCTGCATTCTCTATGTACTTGAACATTTCCGGTGAAAAACTGGGTAAGCCTCGGAAATGGATTTGTTCGCCCTCGGTCAGGGTATCACCTATCTTAAAGATACCATTATCGGGGAGCCCGACAATATCTCCGGGATATGCTTCGTCAATCGTACTCTTGCGTTGAGCCATGAATTGGGTAGGAGAGGAGAACCGTACAGTCTTACCCAAACGGATATGTTGATAAGGTTGATTCCTTACAAACTTACCACTGCAAACTTTACAGAATGCGATACAACTGCGGTGATTAGGGTCAATATTTGCTGTAATCTTAAAGATAAAGCCTGAGAATTTCTCTTCTCCTGGTTTTACCTCACGCTCTTCGGCCATAGTAGGTTGTGGGCTGGGAGCGATTTTAACGAAACAATCTAGTAGCTCTTGAACTCCAAAATTATTCAAGGCAGAGCCAAAAAATACCGGTGCTACTTTGGCATGGCGATAATCCTCTATATTGAATTCCGGGTAAACACCATCCACTAATTCAAGGTCTTCACGCAATTGTGTTGCTTCCCTTTCGCCTACATGGTCGTCCAGTTCTTTGCTATTGACGTCAACTGTCACCTTTTCTGTGACGCGTTGCTTGTTTGGAGTGAATAGATTTAATTGTTGCTCATAAAGGTTGTACACGCCTTTGAAGCGGAGTCCTTGCCCTATAGGCCAACTAAGTGGGCGTACTTTTATCTGTAGTTCTTCCTCCAACTCGTCTAAGAGATCAAAGGCATCACGTCCCTCACGATCCATTTTGTTGATAAAGACGATGACAGGAGTATTGCGCATACGGCAAACTTCCATCAATTTACGTGTTTGAGTCTCCACACCTTTGGCAGAATCCACGACGATGATAGCAGAGTCTACTGCGGTTAAGGTACGGAATGTATCTTCGGCAAAGTCTTGGTGTCCCGGTGTATCAAGAATGTTAACCTTGTAGTCTTTATAATCAAACTCCATGACAGAAGTAGATACTGAAATACCACGCTGTTTTTCAATATCCATCCAGTCTGATGTTGCAGTTTTACGAATCTTATTACTTTTGACAGCTCCTGCTACCTGTATTTGTCCACCGAATAGTAGAAACTTCTCTGTTAAGGTTGTTTTACCGGCATCCGGGTGTGATATAATGGCAAAAGTTCGTCTTCTTTCTATCTCGTTCATTTATTAATTGTCATTAAGTTTTTTAATACCATCGGTCAAACTAACTTTCCTATAACGGATTTCTTTTTGAGTTTAATCGTCCTCAAATTTGAGTCCTTCCGTCCTATCTTTTATATAATAGTCGCTAAGCATACCAATGAAAGTTGTAATTTCTTTGATGGCATTGCTAGTCTCAGGAGTAATGGCTTTTTTTTGTAGTCTTAGTAGCATTACCCCATAGAGTGCATCCATACATGTCTCAATCTCATTAAGTTCTTTATCTCCCTTGTTTCGGAGTTCAACAATGAAAGGAAGTACTTTATAATATTCCGAGGTGTAGAATGGAAATTTGGTACTTTCGAGTAGCATGGCATGTAAATCGGCCATGTCTTTCAGCAATATAGTATTGATGTTCAGATGCCCTTTTTCGCGTTTTCCTTCTTCATTCATCATGCGAATAAGGTTCCCATACCAATCTGCCATTTCTTCTTTTTGCTCATCTGTATATTGAAATTTATCAATATATTCATGTCTGATTCTGCTCAGACTATTTCCATATGCACGAATCAGGTCTTCCACCTGCCACATGTATAATAAGTATTCGGCAATGGACTTCTTTCTTAATTCTTTAGCTATATACATATTTATAATCCCGGTATATGGTACAGGTTGAAAATAGTTCCTATCAAGAATACGATAGAAAAAATAATTACTACCCCTCCAATTACTTTGTTGATAATTAATATGCCGTTATTATCAAATTTATTTCTAATTTTGTCAATGAGCCAAGTCAATCCAAACCACCACAACAATGCTCCTGCCATGATGCTGATGAACCCTATACACATCTCGAAAGGATGGTTAGGTATCACAAATGTCAGCAATGCAAACAAGAACATAAAGATGAATATAATCAGCGGATTGGAGAATGTGACGAAGAATGCGGTTAATCCGTTATGCCATAGAGACCCCTTAGATTTGCTACTACTATGTATATTGCGTGTAGGGTTACTGCGGAAACAGTAAAGGCCAAATATTAATAGCATGACGCTACTAGAGATTTGTAACCAATATTTATGATGTGGATTAGTTATAAGGTTCATGACGAAACTCATACCTAATCCTGTAAATAGAGCATAAATAATATCGCTTACAGCAGCACCAATTCCGGTCACAAAGCCATACCAGCGCCCTTTGTTCAAGGTGCGTTGTACACAGAGGATTCCTACCGGTCCCATTGGAGCCGAAGCAAAGATTCCGATTAGGATTCCTTTAAGCACCAAGTCAATGATATCTATATGGAATGGAAATGGCATAATTGTTGCAAAGTTAGTGCAAATCGTATGAAATGCAAAATAATTCCCGATTTATTTTGTAAGTGTTAATATGCTTAGACAGTATGGGAGAACTGTATTTTAACAGTTCTCCCATATCATAGATAGCTCAATAGAGTCTTTATGTATTACATGTGTGACTCTATGTTGATTTTAGTTGTTTGTGTCTGTTATATCCCAACCTACGGCACTGGCTCCCAATACTGCTGCTGAGCTACCCTCTAGCCCGCTAATAAGAAATTTAGCCTTGTCTTTGTAGATTTTCAAAACATGCTCGTTATAACTCTTGATTAGTGGATCCATAAGCAAATCACCAGCCTTTGTCAAACCACCGAAGAAGATAAATGCTTCGGGTGAGGAGAATGCTGTGAAGTTTGCACATGCTTCTCCTAAGAGTTTTCCTGTGAAATCGTATATGTCGAGCGCTAGCTTATCACCCTTGCTAGCCGCAATACTTACGTCAAGGCTGGTGATATCTTCCGCTTTCATATCGCGCAATAAAGACGGTTCATCGCTGTTTGCCAAGAACTCACGTGCAGTACGAGCTACACCGGTAGCAGAACAATATGCTTCCAAGCAGCCGTTTCGACCGCATCCACATGAGCGTCCATCAGCGGGACGAACGACTACGTGCCCCAACTCGCCTGCGAAACCATCGCTTCCGTATACCAATTGTCCATTGACAACGATACCTGAGCCTACTCCTGTACCCAATGTGATGACAATGAAGTTTTTCATTCCACGAGCTACCCCGTATGTCATTTCGCCGATTGCTGCAGCATTGGCGTCATTGGTGAGTGCTACCGGTATTCCTAATTTTTTACTGAATAAGTCTGCAAGAGGTACGATACCGCTGTTTCCCCATGAGAGGTTGGGAGCAAATTCAATAGTTCCCTTATAGAAATTGCCATTAGGTGCTCCGATACCCATAGCTTTTATCTTGTTGATACCGCCAACTTGTTCGATGATAATGTGCAAAGCTTCCACAGATGCATCTACATAATCATAGACATTATCATAGCCTTGAGTCTTAATAGCAGTTGTAGCCTTGATTTCACCGCGACTGTCCACAATGCCAAAAACAGAGTTTGTGCCACCTAGGTCTAGTCCTATTACATAAGGCTTTAATTCTTGAGATTCCATTTGTTTGTTATTTAAAGTTAGTATTTATTCTGATTTTGTTTTTTAGGTTGAACCTTGATAGTGGTTCTAGCGAATACTTTTAGTAGCCTTTCTGTTAGCAAAGTTATTAAAATAATGTAGAAACACAAATTTTCTTTGTGAATTTTAGCATAATTACTATTCCGAAGAGAAGTCGGAAACCATTTTCCTGTACATGCTATACATGCGTGTACGCGATACGTAACCAATCAATCTGCCCGAAATATCTACGACAGCCAAGAAGTTACTATTGGTCTTTTCAAACTTCTGCATCACATCTACCATCTTATCGCCCGTACTCAAAGTCGTTGAAACCGGTGTCATAATCTGCCTTACGGTAAAGCGATTATAAAGTTCCGTGCGGAACATGATGTGACGTATTTTGGTAATATCGACTTCTCCTAATAGTGTTCCTGCACTATCAAGCACAGGGAGGAAGCTAGTATGACTCTTACTGATGAAGTTGATAAGTTTTCCTAACGGCATGTCTTGGTCTACTGATGTGAACTGCCGATCAATAATACTATCTAAGCTCATCAGAGTCAGTACGGCTCTATCAGTATGGTGAGTGATGAGTTTACCCTCACGTGCCAGACGCATACCATAGATACTATGTTGTTCAAATATGTTGATAGTAAGATAAGCGCTGATGCATACTATCATCAAGGGCATTAGTAATTTATAGCCACCAGTTATCTCTGCGATCAGAAACATACCTGTAAGAGGGGCTTGCATAACGCCGGCCATGACACCAGCCATACCCATTAAGGCAAAGTTTTTTTCAGGAACGTAGATACCAATATTGTATAAATTCCACACGCGTGCAAAGAAAAAGCCGGCAAATCCACCGATGAATAGTGAAGGAGCAAAGGTTCCTCCACATCCCCCCGCGCCGTTAGTGGCTGAGGTGGCAAATACCTTTGTCAATAAGACAAGACCAATATAGACTACTAATAAATTGCTGTGTCCGGCAAAAAGCGAGCCATTCATCACTTGATCCCAGTCTGTCTGCGTACGTCCATCTAACAAATAGTTGATGGCATCCCATCCTTCACCATAGAGCGAAGGGAATAAGAAAATGAGAGAACTAAGAATCAGCCCCCCCATAATCAGTTTGACATATGGGCGTTTGTTCATCTTTGCGAATATATTTTCGCAGGCGGTCATGGTTCGCATGAAGTAGAGTCCGACGATACCACAGAATAATCCTAGCAAGATACATTCCGGTAGCCGCTCTATTACCCATGAGTTATCGAGCTGAAAATCGAATAGGCTTTTGCTACCAACAAATATATAAGAGAAGCAGGTTGCCGTGACGCAACTGATTAGGATGGGGAGTAGGGAGGCCATAGTGAGGTCTACCATGAGTACCTCCAATGTGAATACAAGACCGGCAATAGGAGCTTTATAGATGCCGGCAATGGCTCCGGCCGCACCACAGCCCACTAATAACATGAGGGTGCGATTGTCCATTCGGAACAATTTGCCAAGATTGGATCCTATGGCTGACCCTGTGAGAACAATAGGTGCCTCTGCACCGACAGAACCACCAAATCCGATGGTGATACCGGAGGCGATGACCGACGACCAACAGTTATGGCTTCGTAACCGGGATTGTTTGGTGGAGATAGCATAAAGCACACGAGTAATACCGTGAGAAATGTTATCTTTCACCACATGGCGGACAAATAGAGATGTAAAATAAATACCGATGACAGGAAATAAAAGGTAGAGCCAGTTGTATGTGTCCTGTGCAAAACCTGCTGTCAGCAGTTGTTGTATTTGTCTAATGATGAAATGGAGGATGTATCCTGCCACAGATGCAAAGAAGCCAATGGCAAAAGATAGGATAAGTACCATCTTTCGGGTATCTATATGAGATTCCCGCCAGTTGGTAAGTTTGTCTATCAACGTGTTTGGTTGTATATCTTTAGCCGCTTCCATGTTTAATCCTATTTTCTGATAATTGTCACCTCACCGTTTTTAGTGAGCTTGATAATAGAACTAGGGGTATGCGGTTTGTGTTCTTGTCTTCTAGTCGAACATACATAGTCTACCGAATCTAAGAGCTCTTGACTTATATCACAGTAGTTGGCGGCAGCAGGTTCACCGCTTATATTTGCACTAGTACTTACCAACGGCTTCTGAAAACGGAAGCAAAGCTCGCGTGAGAATGCTTCTTTGGTGATGCGCAATGCAATGCTACCATCCTCTGCAATTAGGTTAGGAGCGAGGTTTACGGCTTCGTCAAGAATGACTGTGGTGGGTTTGGTTGCCAAATCGAACAAGTCCCACGCCACATTTGGTACATTCCTTACGTATCTTTGCAGTCTTGCGTCAGAATCGACTAGGCAGATAAGTGCTTTAGAATCATCGCGACGTTTAATCTTATATACTTTAGCTACAGCCTCTGCATTGGTGGCATCGCATCCGATTCCCCATACTGTATCGGTTGGATATAAAATGACTCCACCCGATTTCAGGCATTCAATAGCATTCTTTATGTCTTCTGCTTGTGTCATATTGAGTTTTCATAAAGTACCCGCAGGTATCTGTTTCTTAATGAATTGGATTGCGAAGATAGCATAAAATCCGGAAAAAGCCAAGAAGATTACTGCAAATCCGTTATAATCTTATTCCGTTGATAAAGTCAGATGATTTCATGCGCTTCTTCCCTGCAAGCTGCAATTCTGTGATTTCAAGCCATTCGCCAAGGCAAGCTATATAGAGATGCTTGCTGTCTGAAGCCCACAACTCTCCGGGAGAGGCCTCTGTCTTTAAGCCTGTTTTACGACTCTTGAATATCTTTAGAATACTTTTTCCTTTGCTGGGGAGCTCTATCTCTGTCCATGTGCCGGGATAAGGGCTAAGTCCACGAATGAAGTCGTATACTTTTTTTGCCGGCTGTTGCCAATTGATCTCGCATGTATCCTTAAAAATCTTGGGTGCAGATTTGAGTTCTTTAATGCCGGCTTCAACAGCAAAAGTTTCTTGGTCGGTCGTCGTCAATTCTCCATTCGATTCCAGTATCAGGTTGATTGTCTCGATAGCTGCATCTGCTCCTAAGTGCATTAAGCCGTCGTATACATATTCCACGTCGGCTTCATCGGGTATCTCGAATTGCTTTTGCATGATGATACGGCCGGTATCAATGTCTTTGTCAAGAAAGAATGTGGTCACTCCGGTTTGTGTCTCGCCATTGATAACAGCCCAATTGATAGGAGCTGCCCCTCGGTATTGGGGTAATAGGGCTGCATGGACATTAAAAGTTCCAAACCGCGGCATATCCCATACCACTTCCGGAAGCATACGGAAGGCTACTACCACCTGCAAGTCGGCTTGATAGGAACGTAGCTGTTCTACAAATTCTGGGTCTTTCATTTTGATCGGTTGTAGTACCGGTAAATTGTGAGCCATGGCATATTGCTTCACCATAGAGGCTTGTAGCTGGTCTTGGTGTCTACCTACAGGCTTGTCGGGTTGTGTCACTACAGCCACGACATTATATCCTCCTTTGACGAGTTTGCGTAGGGATTCTACAGCAAACTCTGGAGTTCCCATGAATATAATGCGTAAGTCTTTCTTGTCCATCTTCTTATTTAATTCCTCTTTCGTTCAATGCTTTAGCATATTTTGCAGCATTTTGCAAATGCTCTTGATAGGTTACGGCGAAATTGTGGGTACCGCTGAAGTCTTCCTTTGCACACATATATAGGTATCTATGATGCACATAGTTGAGTACGGCATCGATTCCTGCTATACTTGGAATCCTAATCGGGCCGGGAGGTAGGCCTGTGTTGGTATAAGTATTATACGGGCTGTGGATATAGAGAAGGTTGTTATAGATACGATGTAAGTCGAATTTCTTCCATGCGAATTTGATAGTTGGGTCTGCTTGTAGTGGCATTCCCTGTGGATACTCTGCATCCCTGAACATCAGTCGGTTATAGTACATGCCTGCAATCATCGGTTTTTCTGCATCATTAGCAGTCTCTTCGTCTATGATACTTGCTAAAGTGCTAACCTCATTTGGGGATAATTTCATAGCTTTGGCTTTCTGTTGGCGCTCGCTATTCCAAAATTTCCGGTTCTCTTTTTGCATCTTTAAGAGAAACTTATCGATGTTCGTATCCCAATAAACATCATAGGTATTAGGTATGAACATACCTGCGATGGTGGTCGTATCGTAACCATGTTTTTGGCATACAGACTCATTGCTTAGAGCATTCATGATAGTGGCGCTGTCCAGCATGAGTTTCTTGCTGATTTCGGCAGATAGTCTACCAAGCGTACGAACGCTAGGGATGGTCAAACTTACCGGTGTTTGAAGTCCGTTTTTGATATGGCGGAACACTTTGAAAGCACCTTCTCCGGGTCTAACGGCATATTGTCCGGTCTTAATATGTTTCGGATATGAACTATGTCGGACAAGTGTACGGAAGCCTGTCATACCATGCTCCGAGGCAATGGGAGTGAGTTTTGTATAGACAGAGTCTATATTGTCGTCGGTGTCAATATATACATACTTCACATCATTGTTGTCGATAGAGAACGATGAAAAGAAATAATAATAGAGAAGGCCAATGATAACAACAAGACAACCAATGGCTGGAATAATGTATTTCCTTTTTAAATCTTTCTTCATATGATGATATTAAAAGTTGTTGCAAAGGTAGTAAAAAACTTCGAATGGATGTATGTGCTTACTACCTTTATCGTTATTATTTTACTGCATGGGCGTATCAGTAATTTTGCATTGCCTCTTCAGTAAAACTGCAAGGGCTTAACACGAATAGTGAAAAGCCCTTGCAGCAATATGATAATAATGGATTGGTATACCTATATAATCATTCTGTGTTGACGATATGGGTTTTATAGTTTTTTGAGATATTCTTCTGCACGTGTATCTCCCAATTCTTTGGCTTTCTGTAATGCCTTCTTTGCCTCTTCCTTTTGGTTGCGTTCTTTTTGGGCTAATCCTAAGAGCAGCCATCCATCTGAGAATTCCGGTGCAAGAATAGTACATCTTCTAGCGGTCTCAAAGGCATCATCAAATCGTCTGACACGCAATTGAAGTGATGACATTTCTGCATAATAGGTAGGCTCCTGTGGATTCAATATCAAGGCTCTGGCAATGTCTGTAAGTGCCTGTTGGTATTGTCTGATTTGCAATTCGCATTTATAGCGAGTGTAATAGAAGAAATGATCTACGCGTCCGAGCATCAATGTGTCGTACTGATTATAGTCGGCAAGTGCTTTACGCCATTCCTTGTTCTCGTCGTAAGCATAAGCTCTGGCTAAGATGTAAGGGGCTGCCACACTTGTCAGAGGGCGAGGGCAGACTGCAATAGCGCTATCAAGCAATGCCATAATCTCTGTTTGTGGAGCCTTCAGTTGCTGCTTACATTGAGCTGCTTCGTAAAAGAGCTCGCCATTTCTGAGCGAAGTTTTTGTCAAATCCATGAATTGTTTGTAGGCCTCTTTGTATTCTCCCTTGGCATAAACGATTTGTGCAATTTGGTGTTGGTAGATAGGCGAGGGATTAATCTTGTAAGCCTCTTGTGCTTCAGTCATGGCTTTGTCCATACTCCATGCAGGATAAGCGTCTTGACCATGGTATATTTCTTTTTGGAATATCACCTTTGCATAATTGGAGTGCGCCTCGTCTTTCTTCGTACAATTAGCAATAGATTGAGCCATAAGCTTGTCTGCCTGTTCGTATTTGTTTGCTCCGACCAACATCAAAGCTTTGGTAGAGTAACCTTCCGGTGATTTTGGAAAAGCTTGGATATAGTCGTCTACATATTGGGCATGGGTGAGAGAGTCGCATTGCTCGGTCGACATCATCAGCATTAATAGTGCCTGTTGCTCGTCTGTAGGAAGTATGGCGCGTATCCCTGTGGTCTTGAGGATGGGGTCGCTAAGCGATAACCCGGTTGTTTTGAACTCATTCACTAAACGTACGTCTGTAGCATGGACAGTTGTACCATCGGCAGATAATTGGGCAATGCCGATGATTTGACCATTAGAATTGCAGATAGGAGCACCGATAGCAGATTCAGCAATCGTTTTATCAAAGACGTAATAATTGAATGTCTGATTGAATTTCTCAACCTTGGCAACGGCTAATGGGGTGGTAGCATTGGCTTTTATAGAGTAGTCAACAAGGAATGTCTTTGCTCCGGTACAGGCTGGAGTCTGTGCAAGTGGAGCTGGGGTTGAGCTGGTTCCAGCGCGGAATTTGCAAATATCGTAGAGTTCATTGGCTCCCCACATACCTGTAACCGGGTATTTATTGCCGTTTCCATCGACAATAACCGCACTTGCTGCACCTTTGAAAGGAGTCAGTAGACTAACGGCTTCTCCCTTGTTTCCGATGAAGAAACCTTTGCTGGAAGCATGTATGGAACCATCTTTGTTGAAAGTAGTCAGAGTAAATACTGATTTCGTAACATTTTTAATGTTACTAGATTGAGCATACCCTTGAACCATGCTCAATAATAGTAATGCTAGAATTGTGATGTGATAACGTATGTTTGTCATAATTGATAATTTTTCTATTTGGTTGTTTTATGGTCGAGTAATGCTCTTGCATTGCTGATAGCCTCTTTTGTAACGCTGCTGCCACTGAGCATTTGTGCGATTTCTTGCACTCTCTCCTCATCGGAAAGTAATATCATTCGACTTTCGGTTTCTTCTTCTGTGTCGTTCTTAGATACTTTATAGTGATGAGTACCCAATGCTGCAATTTGTGGAAGGTGAGTTATACTGATGACTTGGCGACCATTCATACCCATTTCGTTCATTATTTTAGCCATTTGTTCGGCAACTCTTCCACTGATTCCGGTATCCACTTCATCAAAAATAATTGTAGGTAATTTAATGGCACCACTAATCATTGCTTTGAGTGAAAACATGACTCTAGCAATTTCACCACCTGATGCTACTTGGCTAATGGGTTGGAGTGGAGTGTTCTTGTTGGCGCTGAAGAGAAATGATACTTTGTCGCAGCCATCGGAAGATAGTTCTTTCTGTTTGATAGAAACTTCAAACTTAATATTAGGAATGCCCATAGGGATGAGCCTAGTATGCATTTCTTCTTCTGTTAACTTTGAAGCTCTAGCCCTTGATTTAGAGAGAATTAAAGCTTTTTTGTTGCACTCTTTCTCTAAGAGTATAATCTGCTGGTTGAGTTCTGAGAGTTTCTCATCGTAGTCTCCGATTTCATTGAGCTGTGTAGCAATGGAATCGCGCTCATGCATTAATTCCTCTATAGACTCGACGTGGAACTTTTGTTGGAGCGAGTATATCGTATCTAGGCGCTGATTGAGTCTCTCTTGGAGTTGAGGATCAAACTCGATGGAATCGGCCTTTCCTGATATTTCTTGCGCAATATCTTTGACTTCTATGTGTAATTGGTCTAGTCTTTCTGCCAAGACTTTGGCATCTGCATGGTAGTTTTCGATGGAATGGAGGTTTTCTGAAGCATTTCTGATGTGTTGTATGATTCCATTGTCATCCCCAGACAGCAGATCATCGGTCTTGTAATAAGCAGCTTTAATACTTTCTGCATGTTCAATCTGAGCAATTTCTTGCTCAAGAGTTTCTTGTTCGTTGGTATCGTTGAGATTGGCATCGGAAAGTTCTTGAAGTCTGAATTGCAGATAATCTTGATTTTCTTTGTCTTTCTCTATATTCTCAGACAACTCTTTAAGTTGCTGTTGCAGAGCCTTTAATTGTTTATAGCTGTTTTGGTAGTCGGCTAATTCCTTGGTATTGTTTGCCAAGATGTCAATTACCTGCAATTGGAAATCTTCTTTTTGTAATAACAGGTTCTGATGTTGGCTGTGTATATCAAGAAGATTTTCTCCAAGTTCCTTGGTAATAGAAAGGGGAACAGGAGTATCATTGATGAATGCACGGCTCTTTCCTGTTACATTGATTTCGCGACGAATGATACAGTCTTGTGCTTCATAGTCAATGTCATTCGCTTGGAAGAATGATTCTAATGAATAGCCTGATAGGTCGAAATGGGCTTCTATGATGCATTTATTGGAACCGGGTTTGACAGATTTACAGTCTGCCCTTTGACCTAAAAGTAGGCCTATAGCTCCAAGAATGATACTCTTTCCGGCACCGGTCTCACCCGTTATCACAGAAAATCCGGGAAAGAAGTCAATGCTCATTTCCTTGATTATTGTGAAGCTTTTGATATGTAATTGTCTTAACATAATGCTAGTGAGGTTTTTATCTTAATATTTTTTCCCAAGAAGTATTTTGACTTGCATTGATTCGAATAAGTAAATCGTAGATAGCTTGTTTTTCTTTTTTTGTTCCTTGAGAATGATAGATGTTTACTAATTCGTCTTTCTTAAAGTCAGTCCAAATCTGTGGGAGCACGCTAAGAGGCTTGTTCTCATGTGCTTTTTTCAAATTACTCTCTAATGATTTGGTGATATTAGCTCTACCTCTGGCAGTATTTGTTTGCATTTCATCAAGCCCTGTACGATAGTAATCGTATTGCAGTTGGCGCAATGGTTTCATACCTTCATCTAGATAATCATTGATGATGGCAAATCTGTTTCTAGAGTCTTCGAAACTTTTCCAACCAGTGAAACTTAGGCTCTGTGCATTGTTGACCAACGTAAAGCATCTTTGTAGAATTTCTTCTCCGCCCATAGGAGCAAATGTATCTTGGTTGGTTCCGATAATGAGAAGAGCATAGTAGGCTAAGAGGGCAGTCAACTGGTTGTCTATGGTAGCCTCTGTAAAGTTCAATTGGTCGAACTGGGAAAAATCAAAGTTGAAGTTATTATCGGTATTATTGTATATGGTTGTAGTATAAGCAGAGTTGTATACAGGTCTGTTGGCTTGTATAATAGCCCTTGCAGTCATTTGGTTATTGTCCTTATCATACTTTGTGATGGTGATATTGAAGGAACAATTGATTCGTTCGTTCTTTTGGAAAATAAGTGAGGTCCATTGCCTGTCATTGAGAAATTGCTCAATAGACTTCTGTAAACTCGTGAATACAGACTCGTCAGTACCTTGTATCTGTGAATGATTGATGGCGACTTTTGCTAATAATTCCTGCCCATGTCCAATAGAAAATTGTAACATGAGGTATAAAAAAAAGAAAAGAAACTTAGCAAAAAACTTCATAACTACAAGTTTTCTTTATAACCTTCTAATGCATCAACAATATCTTTTGCAACGTCTTTCTTGCTTTTCTTTCCGAAGGCTTTGCGCTCACCGTTGCGATAGATGATAGTGATTTGGTTGTCATCACTTTGAAATGTAGTACCGGGAATTTGGGTGGAATTCATCACAATGAAGTTCGCATTCTTCTTGTTAAGTTTTTTAGTCGCATTTTCTAGCTCATGGTCGGTTTCTAAAGCAAATGCTACTAACAGCTGCTCAGGCTTCTTGGCTTTACCCAAAGAGGCTGCAATATCTTTTGTTGGAATCAAGGATAATTCAAGGTTATCACCAGTTCGTTTGATTTTAGAATCATTTTGCTTACCAAAGGTGAAGTCTGCGACAGCGGCGCTCAGTATGGTTACATCTGATTCCGGAAAATGTTTAGTGGTTTGTTCGTACATTTGCCCTGCGCTCTCAACGTCTATCCTGTGGACATTTTTGGGGGTAGGGAGGTGTACCGGCCCAGCAATGAGTGTGACATCAGCTCCTCTAGATGCACACTCTGCAGCAATAGCAAATCCCATTTTTCCCGAAGAATAGTTGCCAATGAATCTGACCGGATCTATCTTTTCAAATGTAGGACCAGCGGTGATAAGTACTTTCTTTTTGAAAGTAGACTGATGTTGGAAATACTGTTCAACTGCTTTTACTATGATTTCAGGATCTGCCATACGGCCTTTTCCTTCCAGTCCACTTGCTAGAAAGCCTGATTGAGGGTCAATAATGGTATTTCCGTAGCCTTGAAGGGTTGCTAAGTTCTGCTGTGTGGAAGGATGTGCAAACATATCTAAGTCCATGGCCGGAGCAACGAAGATTTTCGCTTTCATGCTTAAATAGGTAGTGATAAGCATGTTGTCGGCAACTCCATGAGCCATCTTCCCAATGGTAGAGGCCGTACATGGAGCAATAATCATGCAGTCTGCCCATAATCCGAGATCTACATGAGAATTCCATGTACCGTCTCTTTGGGAGAAAAATTCACTGATAGTAGGCTTTCTTGTTAAAGTAGAAAGTGTTAAAGGAGTGATAAACTCTTTGCCCGCAGGCGTTATAACAACTTGAACTTCTGCGCCAGCTTTGATAAGTAAGCGAATGAGAGAACAAGCCTTGTATGCAGCTATGCTCCCAGTAATACCTAAAACGATATGTTTGCCTTTCAACATCGGAAATCTATGATTATGGTTCGATTGTTATCTGTTGTTGAATTCTCTTAGTCTGATACGTGTGAGAATTTGCTTTGTATTGTTGGTAAAATCACCAGCAAGCATCCAACTATAATATCCCGGATCGCGTTTTAAAACGTCTGCCACTGGTATTCCTTTGTACTTGCCAAAGTTGAAGACTTCAATAAATTGCTCTTTTCCATCTTTATCGGTAACGGGAGCACCATCTTTGTTTAAGATCGGTTTCCAAATAATACGTCCTGCAAAGTCTACATTGGCATTCATTTTAGAGAATTCAGCCAATGCATCCATATCGTTTGGCAATATTCTTTCGGATGCGGATTGGTTCTCAGGGGAGTACATCGCTAATTCACCGAGTAGAACTCGATAAGTAGCTTCGGTATCTTGATCGGCTCGATGAGCTTCAAAATCATCCTCCATCTTTCTACCACAGTAGAATTCATAGGCTGCTGCGAGGTTTCTACGTTCCATTTTGTGGAAGATAGTCTGGATGTCAATGAGTTTGGATTTGGAGAAATCAAAGTCAACTCCCGCACGAAGGAACTCTTCGGAAAGCATGGGGACGTCGAAACGATTAGAATTGAAGCCAGCAAAATCGCAACCTTTAAAATCTTCATAGAGCTTGGGAGATAACTCTTTGAACGAAGGAGCATCGGCAACACTTTCGTTGGTGATACCTGTCAAGGCTGACACCTCCTGTGGAATGGGCTGGCCGGGATTAACTTTGTAGTCGCCACGGATTTCAGTACCGTCGGGTAAGACTTTGATATATGATATTTGTATGATACGGTCTTTAACCAGATCAAGCCCCGTAGACTCCAAATCGAAGACTACTAAGGGCTTTTTTAAGTTGAGTTTCATTTGAAAAAATTAATCGTTCAGAAGCATTGGCATAATCAGCATGAGGATATTTTGATTTTCCGGTTGCTGAGTAGGAATAACTATACCGGCACGACTAGGATCTGCCAATAAGATATCTACTTCTTCACTTTCCATGTTGTTGAGGATTTCCTGCATAGAACTTCCTTTGAAACCAATGCTGATAATAGAGGAATCGTAATCACATACGATTTCTTCCTTAGCACTGGTAGCGAAGTCTACATCCTCTGAACTCAGGCGTAGTTTGCCACTTTCAAGATGGAAGCGAACCAATTGGCTGCTTTCACTAGCAAATGGGAGAACACGACGGAGGGCTCCTATGAGAATTTTTCTGTCGATAGTTAGCTTGTTTGGATTATTTCTAGGGATGACAGAGTTGTAATTTGGATATTTTCCCTCAATTAATCTACATGTGAGCACTGTGTTGCTTGTTGTAAATTCTGCAGTTCTAGCATTGAATTTAATGATGACCTCTGTATCATCCTTGACGAGAATTCCCTTCAAAAGCATTGCAGGCTTCTTGGGAAGAATGAATGAGGCTGGTGTTGAGTTCTTGATATTTAGTATCTGGTTGCTCACAAGTTTATGCCCATCACTGGCAACAATGGCTAGATTTTCGTTTGTCAGATCAAAATAGATACCGCTCATTACCGGCCTTAATTCGTCTTGTCCTGTGGCAAAAATAGAACGAGAAACATTGTCTAATAGGACGGCTGCCGGTATGGTGATAACGGTTACATCGTCTGTAATAGAAGTATTTTTGGGATACTCGTTAGCATTTTGTGCAGTAAAGTTGTAAACACCATTTTGATATATAATCTGCACAGAATATGAATTGGTATCAATTTCGAAAGTTAGTGGCTGTTCTGGAAGTTCCTTGACGGCATCCAATAAGGTTCTACTAGGTACTGCAAAAACTCCATTTTGATCAGCCTCATCTAGTGAGAGGGTTGATTTGATGACATTCTCACTGTCAGATGCTGTGACAGATAATTCGTTCCCAGACACTTCGAACAGGAAGCAATCTAGTATGGGCAATGTATTTTTATTATTAATTACTTTTGCCAATGACTGCAGTCTATTATTGAGCAAGCTGCTAGAAATCGTAAATCTCATTAGTATGTTGTTTAAAATTATTAATCTGATTTTCCGTTGCACAAAAATACGAAAAACCATTGTCACCAGCAAAAAAAACGTATGAAATGTTCTCTTTTTAGAACTATTTTAGTAATTTCGCAAACTACAAAGTTATCAATAGTATTAAATAAAAATATAATGGAGTTACAAGGAAAAGTTATTGCAGTACTTCCTGAGCGTAGTGGCGTCTCTGCCCGTGGTGAATGGAAATCCCAGAGTTTTGTAATTGAAACACATGAGGCTTATCCACATAAAATGGTATTTGATGTTTTTGGTGCAGAACGTCTACAGAGATTCAATATTCAAGTAGGACAAGAGATTTCAGTGTCTTTCGATATTGATGCACATGAGTACAATGGACGTTGGTTTAATAATATCCGTGCTTTTGATGTGAGGCCGGTAGACCCGGCTTCCATTGGTATGGCACCTGCTGCAGCTCCGGTTGGAACATTCGGTAATACACCGATTCCGACACAATCTGCTGTACCTACAGCCCCTGCTATGGATGATGGGCAGGATAGCGATTTGCCATTCTAGCGCCTATCTCATAGGATAGACTCCCCTCTGTCACTTGTTAGGAGTGATAGAGGGGAGTCTTGTTTTTTTATTGATGATATTAATGTTTTAACATAATGGACTGTAGATTTATAACAAAATCATTATTTTTATATTTTTGCTATTCGTGTTTTTAGTTTGAATTCCGTAACTTTGCAATATTAAATAAATCGCTAGCAATATGAAACAAACTAAGATAGTAGCTTCAATCAGCGATCGCAGATGTGATCAGGATTTTATTAGAAAGCTTTTTTTTGCGGGGATGAATGTGGCACGTATTAATACAGCCCATGCAACTCCTGATGGTATCCGCACTATTGTCAAGAATATCCGTGCTGTATCACCTCATATAGGTATTATGATTGATACGAAAGGACCGGAGATTAGAACGACAGCAGTGGAGTCTCCTATATCATATAAGACAGGAGATGTAGTAAAAATATTCGGTCGTCCGGGAATGGATACTTCTCATGACATTATCAATTTAAGTTATTCTGACATCTGCAAGGATGTGAAAGTAAACGATCATTTGTTATTTGATGATGGTGAGTTGGATATAAAAATATTCGAGAATGTAGGTCCGATGCTTGTTGGTCAAGTACAGAATGATGGAACACTTGGGGCACGAAAAAGTGTCAACGTACCGGGTGAGCATATTGATTTGCCTGCTATTACTGAGAAAGATGAGCAGAATATTCTTTTGGCAATAGAACTTGATATTGATTTTATAGCCCATTCTTTTGTTCGTAATGCTGCGGATATTAAGGCTGTACAAACTATTTTGGATGAACATAATAGTGACGTCAAGATTATTTCTAAAATTGAAAACCAAGAAGGTGTAGATAATATTGATGAAATTATAGACGCTTCTTATGGTATTATGGTGGCCAGAGGAGATTTAGGTATAGAAGTTCCTATAGAGCGTATTCCGGGTATTCAGCGTCAAATTATACGCAAATGTATTTTGAAAAAGAGGCCTGTGATTGTAGCGACTCAGATGCTTCATACGATGATTAACAATCCTCGTCCAACAAGAGCGGAAGTGACTGATATTGCAAATGCCATTTATTATCGTACTGATGCATTGATGTTAAGTGGTGAGACCGCTAGTGGAAAATATCCGGTAGAGGCTGTTCAGACGATGGCAAGAATCGCAGAACAGGCAGAAAGAGACAAACAACGTGAGAATGATATTGAAATTCCTATTAATGTAGGGTGTGACCAACGAGAGTTCTTGGCACATGCTGCGATAGAATCGACAGTTCAATTAGGTGTACAGGGAATTATTACAGACAGTGAAACTGGTCAGACGGCACGTAATCTTGCTGCCTTTAGAGGACCGGTTCCAGTGCTTGCTATCTGTTATAAGGAAAAGACGCAGCGTTGGCTTAATCTAAGTTATGGCGTAATACCTATTTATCAGAAGGAGCATGTATCTTCACAGTATATGTTTTTTGCAGCATTGAGAATGTTGAGACAGAAGGGGTATATCAATCTAGAGGACAAAATTGCCTATCTAAGTGGTTCTTTTGGTGAAGGCGGAGGTACTACTTTCTTGGAAATTAATACTGTTAATAAGGTGTTTGATCAAAGATATCAGTTCCATTTACCCGGTGAAGTAGAGCGTGTAGAGCAGAATTAATCTGCTTAATATAACAAATAAG
>NZ_JRPT01000073.1:0-3655 GCF_000762865.1 Prevotella sp. S7 MS 2
AACTGGCATCCAACACCGGATCCAATACTATTGTCACACGAATATCTCCATAGAAATATCCTTCATCATCAACAAGACTTTCAGGATATGGAAAATCTAGCGATACAACATCCCTGCCCTTATCCAATGTGTGTTGAAATACCATTGTGCACTCGTCTGCATCATTCTTTGTCATTTCCACGAGACCAGCAGGCAATCCATATCCCATTTCCTTCTTCAGATTTTCAGTAGCCGTGGTTACTTCCTCAGGATAGTCGGCATGATGTATCAAAAGGGTTCTGATGAGCAATGGATCAAAATTACCTCCTAATTCAAAAGCCAAATTCGCAGCCAAAGAAGCCACACGAGGTGTTGAGAAACTTGTACCACTACATAGTGAAATCGACCTTCCCATTTCCGACAGCATCTTCATATGGGTATCTATATTACCGCCATAATGCACAAGGTCTGGTTTCACCGTAAATTCCACACCAGGTCCTACTCTTGAAAATGGACTTCGATGATTGACCTCTGCATCCCTCACAGTAGTTTTCGCATGCGCGATACTTCCAACTACAAGACTCATCAGAGAGTCTGCTCCATGAGTAATTCTGATACGCGCATCTCCCAGCTCCACATTACCTGCCGATTTACATATCAAAACACCATACAGCTTTTGAAAACTATCCAAGGCGACGGCAAAATCCGAAAACCTTCCATCCTCGACTTCAGTTTTTGAGCCTTGGGATAGATTCCACACATTCACGTCTGGATGTCTAGCAATAGATTCCCTAATATAACGCACCAACTCTTTCTCTGACACGGTAACACGATCACTGTTAACAATGCAACTCTGAATCATACAAGGTCCCGTCTGGGTTAGTTCCTTCTCTTCCAGCATATCTCCATAATTGATTACACTGGCCACCATGCTTCCATGACGAGGAGCCTGGTCAGTTTCCAAAAGTCCAGAAATATTATCTTCATTTGAAACCCAAGACGCCAGATAGTTATTAGCCGAAACACCTGAATCCATGATACCCACTTTTGGGTAAGATACATTTTCCTTAGGGCGCATCACATCCATTGTTGATGCTTCTAAATCTGGTGCTACTTCAAACTCAATAGTGGGCATCTTCCTTACCGAAAGGACTCCATCCATAGTTGCTATTGTCTTCAGGTTATCACGAGTTATATTTGAAATTGAGAACAATCGCAAACCACTGGCATAGTGTAATTCTTCAGCATCTAAACCTTCTGCACTACACCAATCCCTCAACATCAAATTCGAACGATGGTTCAATTCTTCATTCAGATAATCCACCAATTGCACCTTTGCTGTATCACCTTCCTCCAATGTTGGATCTATCTCGGCTTCATATTTCTTGATCTTCTTGATGGCAGCCAAACCTATCCTTGTAGATTTCACGCCAATTTGTCTATTTGCAAATCTACCTTTAATTGTATCATAATCACTCTTAGAATCGATTTTTACAAGCAGTTTACCTGCTGTAGCTGATCCCAGAACATTGCGTTTTGTTCTCACGTCAAACATTTTTCTGATGCTTGGACGATGCGATTTTGCTGTAGCCTTTTCTTCTAAAATTACTTCTGTCAGCAATGGCAATGAGCGCTCTCTATCGAAATAGTTACTCATCCCTGTAAGATTCGTGAACACCTCATGCGCATTACGCTCGATATTTTCATCATTCACCCATTTCGGTGCTTTTCCGCCACCGCCGCCTTCAGCCAAAAACACGTCTTTTTCTCCCCTAAAAGAAACTTGTTGGATCGGTAATGTTTTAGCCATAATAATTAGATCGTTATTTTATTAGATTATTTTTCAGATAATATATTTCTTACTTGTCTTACGCTGATATTTGCCAAGATAGAGATAGATGTTTGGGCAACCCCATACTGACTCAGGTACTTCACAAAATCATCCTTCTTCTTATGCTTTCCGTCGTACTCATAAATTGCAGCCACAATCTGTTCGTATGATATCTGTTTCGTGCCATTGATTACGCTCTGCACCTTCAACTTATTCAGCATCGTCACAATATCCGATGGTGAAAAATCCTTCAACAAGTCAGTAAGAATATTCATCTTTGCGCTATCATCTGTTACAGTAGCATCAAATCCACTTAATTGTGAAGTTACGATCTTAACAATGGCATCCTTATCTGGCATTTCCACTTCCAGCTTCATAAAAAACCTGCGCCACACGGCCTTATCCAGTAAGTCAGGATGGTTGGTAGCTGCAAGCAATACACATGACGAAGGCAACTCATCAATATTCTGCAACAAACTATTAATCACGCGTTTCAATTCGCCCAGTTCGTGATTATCGTCACGAGCTTTTGCTATGGCATCAAACTCATCCAAGAACAAAATGCAAGGCATACTGCTGGCATACTGAAAGATTTTTCTAAGATTCTTTGCTGTGCTACCCAGCAGTGATGATACGATACCATCCAGGCGGGCCACCACGAGAGGTAAGCCTGTCTGTTCACTGATATAATGTGCTATCGAGGTTTTACCACATCCTGGTGCACCATACAACAATAGAGATTTCTGTAAGTCAAGACCTGATAACTCCAATTCATCTGAATTATTCACCACATTGATAAAATCCTTCACCCGGCGCTCTACCACATCCGACAGCACAATATCTGTATGATTGCTATTCTCAGGTATTACCTCAACTATCTGCAGCTTACTGTCTGCATCCAGTGGTATCATACGCATGGCATCCATAGTAGCTGCGCTTCTACTGGTTGAAGCCTCTATTTGAGCCAAAATGCACTCAGCCATCTCCTCGTCACCTTCAGCCTTTAATCTCTCTGCCAAGCGTTTGGAGTAATTGATAATCTTTCTTTTATCATTCGAAAGACCACCTTCTATTATTCTAAGTATATCTGTAGACATGGATTTCCTATTTTTGGTGCAAAGATAGTGATAAAACAATTTTACTGGCACTTGTAATATAGAAATTAACTCTGTTTTAACATATATCGTGCAGAATTATCATATAATCGTACACGCAATAAATAAAAACGTATTAATTATCATTAGGATTTGAATACATCAGAGTTGAATTACCCCTTATGCTTAAATACAGCAATGAATCGCAGCTAATTAACTTCGTATAATGCTTCGTAAATTATATGCATGTATAACAAGTTTCTTTAACTTCAAAGACATACTATCCATTTTTATAGTGATTTATAATACAACAATTATCTGGTCGTCCACTTTTATTGTAGTTGTATAATTATATCTATCAAAATCCCTTTGCTCAGAACATTTGTAGAAAGACCGTATTTCGAATCCCTCTACATTTTGCAACGTTCCGATTTTACCATACTTAATCCATAAAATATAAGGATCACCATTTATTCGAAATAAAAGATATTCGGTTTTTTGTCTATTGCCTTATATTTTGCATGCAATTCCACTAAATCAAGCAATGATGCCGGTAGGTTTCTAATATCTACCCCAGGAATATTGTCATTCATAGATGCACCATTTCCTAAATTCATGTATGGGAAATAATGCCGGTTCATTACGTGTGTGTACGTAAATATATCTCCATATACATTAAAACCACAAATATTTCTATGGTCTGCTTTAAATTTGCACTCGTCGAAATATAGTCTAACAAAATAATAAATGT
>NZ_JRPT01000074.1:0-1501 GCF_000762865.1 Prevotella sp. S7 MS 2
CCTTTTGGGGGATTATTTTCAATCATGGAGCAATTTGACTCCACATTATCATCTGTAATCGACTCAACCCTCGGTCTAAGGTGTAGATCGTTCGGTTATCAGTACAGTGAAATCATCCGTTCTCTCATGAGTATCTACTTCTGTGGCGGTTCATGTACCCCAGGATGTCACTACTCATTTGATGAACCACCTCTCGCTTCATCCGACACTTCGCTCTTGTAGCTCTGATACTATCCTCAGAGCGATAAAGGAGTTGACGCAAGAAAACATTTCATACACATCAGATATGGGCAAGACCTACGATTTCAATACGGCTGACACTCTCAATACTTTATTGCTCAATTGTATATTTGCATCTGGCCAACTGAAAGAGGGTGAGATGTATGATGTTGATTTCGACCATCAGTTCATAGAGACAGAAAAGTATGATGCAAAGCCTACATACAAGAAGTTCCTTGGTTATCGCCCTGGCGTGGCGGTTATTGGCGATTTGATAGTTGGTATAGAGAATAGCGATGGTAACACAAATGTTCGTTTCCATCAGAAGGACACGCTGAAGAGGTTCTTTGAGAGATTTGAACAGAATGGGCTCACTATCAATCGCTTCAGAGCTGATTGTGGATCATGTTCCGAGGAAATCGTGGAGGAAATAGAAAAACACTGCAAGTCTTTCTATATCCGTGCTAACCGCTGCAGTTCGATCTACACTGACACCTTTGCTCTCAAAGGCTGGAAAACTGAGGAAATCAATGCCATTGAGTTTGAATTGAACTCTATCCTTGTTGAGAAGTGGAAAGGTAAAGCATATCGACTTGTGATTCAAAGACAGAAACGGAAGGATGGTGTGCAGGATTTTTGGGAAGGAGAATACACATACCGTTGTATCCTGACTGACGACTATGATTCTTCCGTAAGAGAAATTGTCGAGTTCTATAACCTTCGTGGAGGAAAGGAACGTTTTCGTTAAGCCAAATGAGCAGAATAAAGCTCGCTTTAATTATGCCATGGCGAGAAAACGAAGGATGAAATCCAACGTATCTTCGATGATATGAACAATGGTTTCGGATGGGACAGATTGCCCAAATCCTTCATGGCAGAGAATACAGTGTTCCTTCTTCTTACAGCACTTATCCGTAACTTTTACAAGGCCATTATTCAAAGACTTGACGTAAAGAAGTTCGGACTCAATGCAACAAGTCGCATAAAAGCGTTTGTCTTCAGGTTTATCTCTGTACCAGCCAAGTGGATCAGGACGTCAAGGCGGTATGTGCTGAATATCTATACCAGTAATAATGCTTACGCAGATGTTTTCCAGACTGGTTTTGGATAATGCCTACAACTTATGGGAATGATATTGTGTATTGCCTCAAGTCACATTGTGGGGTAAGGGGATATTGTAGGCAGAAGTGGGTGCTTCAAGTTCAAATTATCTGCAAATTCAGTAATGAGAGGACGTGTAAACGCAATAAGGACGTTCAAGGGCTTAGTTGCGGATTTGAGG
>NZ_JRPT01000075.1:0-13617 GCF_000762865.1 Prevotella sp. S7 MS 2
ATATATTATAACAACTTTTATGTTATTTTTTATCAAAAACAGCATATCGTTAGAAAAAGAACCGTTATTGAATAATAATGATTAATAACAAAGTTAAAAGTTGACAAGGTGCAAATTACGGAACTAAAATCGAGTAGGAGGTAAACACTAATCATAGGTGTTTATCACCTACTCGATTATAGAGAGTCTTCGTGTTTTTCCAATCTACTGTGATAAGTTTTATCTTACTCTTATGCATTTACCATTCAGAACCTCACCTCTAATATCATCTGTCTTGCACAAATACAAGTCATAGCCAATGGCTGTAATATCGCAATATTTTGGAGGAGTAATGACTTTTCCATTTGGTGACAGTTTTATAATTCCATTGTCATCCTGACAGGGACACACGAACAGATGATGACGATACAGGAGGAAGGAAGACTGGACAGGTGGATGGAAGTCAACCTCAAATGGTTGCATGAGACCTTTGGCAAGGAAAATGTTGTATCATGTGTGCTGCACATGGACGAGAAGACTCCACACCTGCATGCCACCATCGTACCCATCGTCACTGCCGAAAGGCAACACCATGAACGAGAGGGAGAGAAGAAGTACAACACCAAGTCTGGGCCACGGCTGTCAGCAGATGACGTGCTCAAACGCGCCAGACTTCATGAGTATCAAAATACATACGCTGCTGCCATGAGTGAGTTCGGCCTAAAGCGTGGCATTGTATGTTCCACTGCCAGACATATTGCCACATCAACCAACTACAAGCAGCAGATGCAACAGTTTGAGGAGAACATCGCCAAGTTGCAGGATGAGGTGGAGAAGATCAAGGAGGGCAAGAGCACAATATTCGCTCTATTTGGTAAAGGCGATCTTGCAAAGGAAAGAAAAGAACTGGCATCAAAAAAACGAGGAACTGGCAAAACTCCGAGTTAAGATTGCAAAACTGGAGGCGGAGAAAGTCTCTCTAAAACAGAAGCATGAATCTGACATCGCCAAACAGAGGAATGCCTATCAGAAAGAAATCGACGCTGCCATCAAGCGTGCGGAAATCGCAGAGCGGAAGGCAACCGAGAAGGATGCTGTCATTGAGAGGCAGAAGAACAGGATTGACGAACTTGACCGTAAGGCCAATCCTCAGCGATACTGGCTATCATTAGGAGCGGACCCCATCGGTCATCGTTTCTTCGGCAACAACTCTTATACCGTCACCCTAAAAATCTGGACCAGGGTTAAGTAGATTGAGCATACCGCTGTAACTTACCTTAGTGACAGCGACAAGCGATTGCACGCCTTCAGCAATAGGGAACTAACAGAACACGAGTTTGTCAACGCCTGTTTCAGTGCTACCGAGCAAGTCTGCGAGATACAATCCCATTTACTAAGTGCTGCCATCGAACTGGCAACAGGCGAAGCCGCAAAACCACACGTAGGCACTGGTGGTGGAGGTTCAACATCAGAATTGCCGTGGAGAGATAAGTACAAGGATAAATACAAACCTATGAAAAAGAGATGACAGTTGTTTGCAAAAAATAAAGATTTCGCTTTGTCAGAATGGAAAGCAACCTTTTCAAAATGAAAGGGTATTACAAGGATGTTGTTTATTTTGTAAAATCATATCTTACTGATTATCTGCGGTTTGTTACCATCCTTAGCTCTTTGGTACTCCATTTGTATATAGTGATGTAAGTATAATAAGTGACATTTATGGATATAAAGCAATACGGGGTAAGTCCCAATATGGAAAAGGAACTCAGCTATCGGTTTATTGCCTATCTGATAGGTTTGCTCTTGGCATTCGAATCGATACTGCTGCTAGCATGCTGCTGCGTGTCCCTGATGTATGGCGGGAGAGATTTGATAGCCTTCGCCGTTTCGTGTTCTGTATGTCTGGCGGCAAGCATCATGCTGTTAGTCTATGGTCGGAAAAAGAAGTCTGCTCCCTCACGCTATGAAGCCTATATCGTGGTGGCTCTTTCCTGGGTGTTTTTCACGGTTTTCGGAATGTTCCCCTACCTGTTGGGCGGCTACATCCCGAATATTACCGACGCTTTCTTTGAGACAATGTCAGGTTTCACCACCACAGGAGCCACCATATTGGACAACATCGAGAGCATGCCTTATGGCATATTATTCTGGAGAAGTCTGACGCAATGGATAGGCGGTTTGGGGATTGTCTGCTTTTCCATAGTTCTCTTGCCTGAGTTCGGTGTCAGCAGTCAGATGCTCTATCTCTCTGAGGCAACGGGAGTGACTCACAACAAGATTTGTCCCAAGACACGTGTCATGGCACGGTATATATTCTTGGTTTATATCTTGTTGACTGTCATCGAGAGCGCACTCTTGAAGGTTGGGGGCATGAGCTTATTTGATGCCGTGTGTCATTCCATGACCACCATAGCCACAGGAGGCTTCTCTACCAAACAGGAAAGCATTGCCTATTGGCATTCTCCGTATATAGAATACGTGGTGTCGTTGTTCATGTTGCTTTCTGCCATCAATTTCTCGCTCTATATTGTTGCCTTAAGGGGAAGTTGGAAACAACTATGGCAAAACGTGGAACTCAGATGGTTCGCCTCCTCCGCAGGTCTGCTTACCCTGATTATCTCGACGGCACTCATCCTGAACAACGGCTATGGCGTGGAGGAAGCATTCCGCAAATCCCTGTTCCAAGTGGCTACTTGTCACACCTCGTGTGGCTTTGCCACTGACGACTACAACCTGTGGCCGTCATTTACATGGATGCTGCTGATTTTTGCGATGCTGTCGGGTGGATGCACAGGGTCAACCAGTGGAGGTATTAAAAATCTCAGAATGATAATAGTCGCCCATTGCATACGCAACCAGTTCCGTCAGATACTGCATCCGCGTGCCGTATTGCCTATAAGAGCTGGTAGTATGTTTGACAATAAGCTGGTGACAATGGTTCTTGTATTCTTCGCCGCCTATATGTCAGTTGCCTTTATCGGCTGGACACTGCTGATGGCATTCGGAGTAGGACTTACAGAAGCCATGAGTACCGTGATTTCTGCAATGGGTAATGTAGGACCTGGGTTAGGCAGCTTCGGTCCTGCCTTCTCATGGGCAGCATTGCCCGATGCCGCCAAATGGATACTCTCATCACTGATGCTCATAGGCAGACTTGAAATTTTCGGTTTCCTTCTCATATTCTACAAATCGACGTGGAGTGGCAGTTGGTCATAGAGAAATATGGTTGCCCCTAAGGGCAATAAATGTATTATAATAAACGCTATATATATATGGAAGAAAATATACAGCAATTTCTTGACCTGATACGACGGTCACATCGGGGACGGTTCAAGATATACATCGGAATGATTGCCGGAGTGGGCAAGACCTTTCGCATGCTTCAGGATGCACGAGAGATGCTACGGTGCGGCACAGATGTACAGATAGGCTATGTGGAGACACATGGTCGGGCAGACACGGTGAGGGCACTGAAAGGACTGCCCGTGATTCCCCGCAAGCGGGTGTTCTACAAAGGCAAGGAGATTGAAGAGATGGATTTAGACGCTATCCTTCAGATTCATCCTGAGATTGTAATTGTTGATGAGTTGGCACACTCCAACGTGGAGGGACAACGCAATGCCAAGCGATGGCAAGATGTGATGGAACTGCTTGATGCCGGTATCAACGTGCTCTCTGCGGTAAACATACAACATATAGAGAGTCTGAAAGATGAGATAAAGGAGATGGTAGGCATCGATGTGAAGGAACGCATTCCAGACCGAGTGTTGCAAGAAGCCGACGAAGTGGTGAACATTGATCTTACGGCCGAAGAGCTTCTGGAACGTCTGAAATCCGGGAAAATATATGCCAAGGACAAGATACAAACAGCCCTTGACCATTTCTTTCAAGCAGGGAATATCCTGCAACTGCGAGAACTGGCACTAAGGGAAGTAGCCTTTCGAGTAGGGAAAAAAGTAGAGGAAGAGGTACTGCCACGAACATATAGGACTAAAGGGATGTCAAGGATTGTGGTATGTGTAAGCAGCAATAGCGAAACACAGCAACATATCATCCGCAAGGCTGCACGAATGGCGGACAGTTTTGACGCTGACCTATTGGCACTATATGTTCAGACACGTGGCGAGAACAACGACCTCATTCCTTTGGACTCACAACGTCATCTGATGAGCCATCTGGAACTGACCATCCAGCTTGGAGGACAAGTACATAAGGTGGTTTCCGACAACATTCCGCAGAGTATATCAGAGTTCTGCCGACAGCAGCATGCCACACTGCTTTGTATGGGACAACCATCATTCTCCTTTCCCCGCTTGCTGATGCGTGCAGGAAGTTATCGGAAATTGTTGTCTGAATTGAAAGAAATGGGCGTAGATTTAATTATTTTCGCATAAAAAATTAAAAGGATATGACTGCAAAAGAAAAACTTACACTCTCAGTGGGTATTCTAGTGTCGCTCATCATCGGTTTGGTGGTGCTTTCCGTCATCAGCCTGCAGATACTCACAGCCACAGAACCTACTTCTCCTGTGGCAGACTATGGTCTGACGAGAGCCTTGACTCTGTTGTTGCTGTTTGGCGGATTGAGCATCGCCGTGGGAGTATGGATGCTTCTGAAATTGCCAGAGTATATCACCCGCCCTTTCCAGGAACTGACCAAAAGCATCAACGAGATTGCCAACCACAACTACGATACTCAGTTGCACCTCCATGGTGGTGAGGCCATGGAGCAGTTATCCACCAATTTCAACCAAATGGCATGCCGTCTGCGTGATTACCACAACTCATCGCTTTCGAAACTGAAGGTGTCAAAACAGTACATAGAGACCATCATCGACTCTATCGACGAACCTATCGTCTGCTTAGACCATAAACTGACACTCTATTTCATCAACAATGAGGCACTCAGCATTCTCAATCTCCGACGTGAGGATGTCGTGGGAAAGTCAGCACAGGAAACAGCCATGCGCAACGACCTGCTGCGCCGACTACTGGTAGGGATGGACAGACATAAGGTACATGAGACCGACGAGAAAAAGACAGAGCCACTGAAAATCTATGCCGACAACAAAGAGAGTTATTTCCAGGTGAAATATCTGCCTGTAAGAATGACAGACCACGAGGGAAGCATAAAAGAAAGCGGTACAGTGATTATGCTGAAAAACATCACCGAGTTTCACAAACTAGATGTGGCAAAGACAACATTCATCTCAACGATATCCCATGAATTGAAAACCCCGATATCAGCCATTCTGATGAGCGAGCAACTGCTTGCCAACAATCGTGTGGGCGGTCTCAACCAAGAGCAAAAAGAATTGTCGGACAGCATCCGTGAGAATGGAGAACGGCTACTCAGCATCACGGGCGAATTGCTCAACATGACACAAGTAGAAAGCGGAGTATTGCAGCTCAAACCTCATATCACAAGGCCAATAGAGCTGATTGATTATGCCATAAAGGCCAACCAAGTACAAGCAGACAAGTTCCATATCAACATAGAGGTGGATTACCCAAAGGAAAAGATAAACAAGCTCTATGTCGATAGCGAGAAAATAGCATGGGTACTGACCAATCTGCTGAGTAATGCTATACGATATTCTTCGGAAAATGACCGGGTGACTATAGGAGCCTTGCAACAGGACGAGCACCACGTAATGCTGTATGTACAGGATTTCGGACGAGGCATAGACCCTCGTTATCATGATAGCATCTTCGAGCGGTATTTCCGTGTACCTGGTACCAAGATACAGGGCAGCGGACTGGGACTTTCCATCTCGCGCGACTTTGTCGAGGCGCATAATGGCACACTTACAGTTGAAAGTGAATTGGGTAAGGGCAGCAAGTTTGTCGTTTCCTTGCCAGTGTAAAAAGATATATAAAAAACTATGAACAAGATACTTATTATTGACGATGAACCAACCATCCGTATGCTCCTCTCACGCATGCTGGAACTGGAAGGTTATGAGGTACTAAAAGCAAAAGACCGTGCCACGGCTATATATACCTTAAAGAACAATGAAGTGCAGGTGGTGCTCTGCGACGTGTTCCTGCCTGATGGCAACGGCGTGGATATGGTGCAGGAACTGCAATTGTTGGCTCCTAAAGCCAAGATAATTCTCCTCACCGCCAACGGCAACATTCCCGACGGCGTGCAGGCCATCAAGAATGGGGCTTTTGACTATATTGTCAAGGGTGATGACAACCGCAAGATTATCCCTATCGTGAGCCGTGCAATAGATGTCATTGCGTCAGAAAATAAGAAAAAGAAGCCAAGTGACACAACGGCAAAATCGCATACGTTTGACACTATTGTAGGAAAATCAACTGCAATCTCTGACGTCCTCCGACAAGCCCAAAAGGTGGCTACAACAGATGTTACCGTGCTCATCAACGGTGAGACCGGTACTGGCAAGGAAGTCTTTGCCCAAGCTATCCACAATGCAAGCCATCGAAGCAGTGAGGCATTTCTTGCTCTTAACTGCTCGGCATTTAGCCGTGAATTGCTGGAAAGTGAGCTTTTCGGCTATAAGGCTGGGGCATTCACTGGTGCTGTGAAGGATAAGAAAGGATTATTGGAGGAAGCCAATCATGGTACGGTGTTTCTCGATGAGATTGGTGAAATGGCGCTTGAGTTGCAGTCGAAGCTACTGCGTGTGCTTGAGACTGGAGAATTTGTGAAAGTTGGCGACACAAAGACTACCCACGTAGATGTGCGCATCCTTTCAGCCACCAACCGCAATCTGAAAGAAGAAATAGCCAATGGGCGATTCCGCGAAGATCTTTATTTCCGTCTTTCCGTGTTTCGCATAGAACTTCCACCATTGCGCCTGCGCAAGGAGGACATACTGCCGCTTGCCCAGCATTTCATTGAGCGTTATGCCAAGCAAATTGGTTGCCCACCCCCTGTGCTGTCTTCCGAAGCAAAGAATTTGTTCTTGTCTTATCCATGGCCAGGTAATGTGCGAGAAATGATGAATTCCGTAGAGCATGCCATCATCGTATGCGAAAGCGAAATCACTAATCATGACCTGCCTATAGACATGCTTTCGGACAATACATCCGCTGTAGCCAATGATTCCTTTGACCTGAAGAGTGTGGAGCGCAACCACATCATCAAGGTTCTCCACCATACTCACGACAACAAGACAGAAACGGCTCGACTGCTCAAAATCGGACTTACCACTCTCTATCGTAAGATTGAAGAATATGGGATAACCGTATAAATGCTCCACACTGTCATTCCCGCCCTTCCAAAGTGAATGTGTTTATTTCATTTTGGAAGGGTTTTTATTTGCTACATTTTCAATCTTTATCTTTGTATGATATTGATACACAGTATAATATATGATTAAAAACATATTTGGCACATCCATTGCGATACATAAGGTGACAACGATTTCGTTAAGCCATATGAACAAAGTCGAGTTTACTCGAGCTTTGCCATGGCGAGAAATCGCACTTTTAAAAACATTTATGTATAACTTTTAAAAACAAAAAGAAAATGGATTTGTTTACAATCGGTTTCGCAATTTGCTTGTTGAGCGGCATAGGCTGCTTCTGGCTATTCTTCAAATGTATCGACTGGTTCGAGAAAGTCTAAAAAGGAGGTAGAGATTATGTACACAACATTATTTATCATCAGCTTGGTGGTTTTTGCGTACCTAATGTACGTACTCATCAAGCCCGAAAAATTCTAAATGACGTATGAATACGGAAGTTTTGGGAGTAATCCTACAGATTGTCCTTATGGTGGGACTCGCCTGGCCACTTGGCAAGTATATTGCCCGAGTGTATAAAGGCGAACGAACGTACCTCGACTTCATGAAGCCGGTGGAACGCCTTATGTATAAGTTGAGCGGTGTGAATCCCGACGAGGAGATGGACTGGAAGAAGTTTCTCCGTGCACTGCTTGTGGTGAACCTCTTCTGGTTTGTGTGGGGTATGGTGCTCTTGGTAGCACAAGGAGTATTGCCTCTCAACCCCGACGGCAACATCGGACAGACATGCCACCAGGCTTTCAATACCTGTATCTCGTTTATGGTTAACTGCAACCTGCAGCACTACAGCGGTGAGAGCGGTCTGACTTATTTCACGCAGCTCTTTGTCATCATGCTCTTCCAATTCATCACAGCCGCTACAGGTATGGCAGCAATGGCTGGTATCATGAAGGGTTTGGCGGCAAAAACAACGCAGACTATTGGTAACTTCTGGCGTTATCTGGTGTTGAGCACTACCCGCATCTTATTGCCATTGTCTTTAGTTGTAGGTATGATTCTGATAGTGGAAGGTACACCCATGGGCTTCGACGGAAAGATGGAGCTGACCACCCTTGAAGGTCAGAAACAGGAGGTGTCGCAAGGCCCTACGGCAGCCATCGTGTCCATCAAACAACTTGGAACGAATGGTGGCGGTTATTTCGGCGTGAATTCATCGCATCCGCTTGAGAACCCCACTTACCTTACAAATATAGTAGAGTGTTGTAGTATCCTGATTATCCCGATGGCTTTGGCTTTTGCATTCGGCTTCTATCTGAAACGCCGCAAGTTGGGCTATAGCATCTTTGGAGTGATGCTCTTTGCCTATCTTGTGGGTGTGGGCATCAACATGTATCAGGAGATGAACGGCAATCCACGGATAGGTGCCATGGGGATTGCACAGAATGGAGGAGCTATGGAAGGCAAGGAAGTGCGCATAGGTTCGGCCGCTGGTGCATTGTGGAGTGTCACTACCACTGTCACCTCCAATGGCTCGGTCAACTCAATGCACGACTCCACCATGCCATTGTCGGGAATGATAGAGATGCTGAATATGCAGATAAACACTTGGTTTGGCGGTGTTGGTGTTGGCTGGATGAACTATTTTACCTTCCTTATCATTGCAGTGTTCATCAGTGGACTGATGGTGGGACGAACTCCTGAATTCTTAGGGCATAAGGTGGAGGCACGCGAGATGAAGATAGCCTCGATGGTAGCTTTGCTCCATCCGTTTATTATTCTCGTTGGCACTGCATTGGCGGCATACCTCTTCGTTCATGCTCCTGAGTTCGTTGCAAGTGAGGGTGGATGGCTCAACAATCCCGGCTATCACGGACTGAGCGAGATGCTTTACGAATACACATCGTCGGCCGCCAATAATGGTTCCGGCTTTGAGGGCTTGGGTGACAACACCTGGTTCTGGAACTATTCGTGTGGCATAGTGCTTATCCTTGGACGTTTTGTGCCCATCGTAGGTCAGGTGGCAATAGCTGGTATTCTTGCTAAGAAAAAATATATTCCCGAAAGTGCAGGAACGCTGAAAACTGATACCGTTACATTCGGTGTGATGACCTTTGCCGTCATCTTCATCGTGGCAGCCTTGTCGTTCTTCCCCGTACATGCACTAAGTACAATCGCTGAACACTTAACATTGTAAGTTATGAACAATCTATTTGAAAAAGAACTTGTTATAGCGAGCATCAAACAGTCGTTTGTGAAGCTCGACCCGAGGCAGATGATAAAGAACCCCATTATGTTCACGGTGGAGATTTGCACTGCCGTTATGCTGCCCGTGACCATCTATTCGGCGTTTAGCAGCGAGCAAGGCTCGTTTGCCTACAACGCATGGGTTTTGCTTATCCTCTTCGTCACCCTGCTGTTTGCCAACTTTGCCGAGGCCATAGCCGAAGCACGTGGTAAGGCTCAGGCTGACAGCCTACGCAAGACGCGCGAGGAGACGCCAGCAAAGCTGTATGTGAACGGTAATATCAAAACCGTCAGCAGTTCTTCTCTGAAGAAGGGCGACGAGTTTGTGTGCGATGCCGGCGATGTTATTCCTGCCGATGGTGAGATTGTCGAGGGACTTGCCTCCATCGACGAGAGTGCTATCACAGGTGAGTCTGCCCCAGTCATCCGCGAAGCCGGTGGCGATAAGAGCAGTGTCACTGGTGGTACAAAAGTGCTTAGCGACCATATCCGTGTGGTTGTCACTACGCAACCTGGCGAGAGTTTCCTCGACAAGATGATAGCCCTCGTGGAGGGTGCATCACGTCAGAAGACCCCTAACGAGATTGCACTTACCATTCTGTTGGCAGTGTTCACATTGGTGTTCTTGATAGTCTGCGTCACTTTAAAGCCCTTTGCCGACTATACGGGTACAGTGATCACCATAGCCTCGTTCCTCTCATTATTCGTTTGCCTGATACCAACAACCATCGGCGGCCTACTTTCTGCCATCGGTATTGCCGGTATGGATCGTGCGCTGCGTGCCAATGTCATCACTAAAAGCGGTAAGGCTGTGGAGACAGCGGGGGACGTGGATACGCTGTTGCTTGACAAGACAGGAACCATCACCATTGGCAACCGTAAGGCCACTGCGTTCTATCCTGCCGAAGGGGTGGATAAGGCCGAATTTGAACAGGCATGCCTCCTTTCCTCAATTGCCGACGATACTCCCGAGGGAAAGTCAATAGTAGAGTTTGGACGAAACGACGGATTCAGGATGAGGGCATTGCATACCGAGGGTGCCCACATGATAAAGTTTACTGCCGAGACGAAGTCGTCGGGCATCGTGTTGAAGGACAGCACAGAGATTCGCAAGGGAGCCTTCGAAACCATGCGTCATATTACCGAGGATGCCGGCTACACCTTTCCCGAGCATATCTCTTGTCTCGTGACAGCCATAACTGGCAATGGCGGTACACCTCTTGTTGTGACTGTCAACAAAAAAGTTGTTGGAGTCATCGAACTACAGGACATAATTAAACAAGGAATCCGTGAGCGTTTTGAGCGTCTGCATAAGATGGGTGTGAAGACAGTTATGGTGACTGGTGACAATCCACTGACTGCCAAATATATCGCAGAGAAAGCTGGAGTGGATGATTTCATTGCCGAGGCTAAGCCAGAAGACAAAATGAACTATATTAAAGCAGAGCAGAAGAACGGCAAACTCGTTGCCATGATGGGCGACGGCACCAACGATGCTCCAGCATTGGCACAGGCCGACGTGGGTGTGGCCATGAACAGCGGTACTCAAGCGGCCAAGGAGGCTAGTAATATGGTAGATCTTGACAACGACCCGACAAAGCTCATTGAGATCGTTGAGATTGGCAAGCAATTGCTCATGACACGTGGCACACTCACCACCTTCTCCATCGCCAACGATGTGGCGAAATACTTTGCCATTGTGCCTGCCCTCTTCATGGTATCCATACCAGAACTTGCAGCTCTGAACGTCATGAATCTTCATTCTCCCGAGAGTGCCATTCTCTCGGCCGTCATCTTCAACGCCATCATCATCCCGCTGCTCATCCCCTTGGCATTGCGTGGCGTGAAGTACAAGCCGATAGGGGCAAGCGCTTTGCTCCGACGCAATCTGCTGATATTCGGAGTGGGAGGTATCATTGCTCCATTTGTGGGTATCAAACTGATTGATTTAATCGTAGGTTTATTCTTTTAATTGAAATACAGATATGAAAAATTTTATAGTAGCTTTCAGGCTAACGATGGTATTGTGCATGTTCCTGTACCTCGGTTATGTAATGGTATTATGGATTTTTGGCAAAGTGGCAGGTCCGGGAAATGGTAATGCCGAAGTTGTGGAAGTGGATGGCAAAGTGGTAGGTGTAGCCAACGTAGGGCAGTACTTCACCAAAGACATATATTTTTGGGGACGACCCTCGTGTGCAGGCGATGGATATGATGCTGCCAACTCGTGTGGCAGCAACAAGGGAGCTACGAATCCCGAATATCTTGTCGAAGTGGAGACACGTATAGACTCTTTCCTGATACATCATCCATACCTTGAGCGCAAGGACGTGCCGGCTGAAATGGTGACGGCGAGCGGTTCGGGACTCGACCCCGACATCACTCCGCAGTCAGCTCGGGTGCAGGTGAAACGAGTAGCTGCCGCAAGGCATCTCGATGAAAAGCAAGTTGCAACATTGGTTGAGAAATCCATTGAACGTCCGTTGCTTGGCCTATTCGGTCCTGCAAAGGTAAATGTATTGAAACTGAATGTAGCTCTTGATAAACTTAAACCAATCTTGATTTCACAAAAATGATGAAGATAAAAATTATTTTCGCATCTATTTTGGGAGCGGTCATGACCTTATCGTCAGCCGCTTCCGCACAAGACAAAGTAACCGTGAATGGCAACATTGACTTGGTAAATAACTACGTATGGCGTGGAATGGACCAGAACTCCGGCTTTTCGGTGCAGCCTAGTCTTGGCTTGTCGTACAAAGGATTGTCCCTGTCGGCATGGTGTAGTCAGAGTCTGACAAATAATGCTGACCGCGACGTTCAAGAACTGGACATTAATCTATCTTACTCCATTGGTGGATTATCAGCCACATTGACAGATTATTGGTGGGGCGGATTGCATAATCCTTACGGTTACTACAAGCAAGGTCCAACAGACAATCCCATAGATGGAGGCCATCACTTTGAGGCGACTGTTGCTTACAACTTCAGCACTAAACTGCCTCTTACTCTCAGTTGGTCAACATGGTTTGCCGGAGCCGATATGCGTACGGACAGCGACAAGCGTTGCTGTTCAACTTACATCAATGCGTCATACGACATCGCTTGCCCGGCCGAAGTGACATTGACGCCATCAATTGGCTTTACACCATGGAAAGGCTACTATAACGGCAAGGCCGCAATAACCGATGTATCGCTGAAAGCATCGAAGAGTTTTGGAATATCTGGTAAATTCTCGATACCACTCTTTGTTCAAGCAATAGTCTCACCCACCAACGACCATGTCTATCTCGTTGCCGGTGCAGGTATAGGATTTTGATGTGCCCGAAATTATGACGACCGTGCCATAATCATCATCGACTATGGCATGGTCTCCTAATGTCTTGACTGATGGAAGAAAGTTGTTACGTTTACTTGATGGAGCTTGTCTATAATAACATCAAGCCAGAGGCGATATGCCCCAGAAGGGCATAACACATAACCAAGTGTAAATGAAAGTTAATTTAAAAACATTGGAGAAGCAACAAACTTTGTGCATTCCTATTAGTTTTGGGAAATTAAATTTATAAGTAGAACAAGATGATTTGTAATGGGAGTAATTTGGTATCAAAGCATTCTCATTATGATATCTTACTTCTTATTATCAGTTAGTTAAGTGCGAAGTTTAGGTTCAAGTGTGGAATCGTCCTATTGTCTATTCCACGAACTGAGGCTCTTCCAACTGCCTATCAAAGTTGAACAGACAACGTCAGAGCCCACGTCGATATGAAAATCATTACCGTAAAGAGACCTATATAATACATTAGACTGCGCCAAAATGGTACAATCCATGCTTACAAGGTCTCCACGGGATTGAAATAATCACACCCGGGACATCTACCGTTGCCACGTTGAAGACCAAAATTACTGTGAACTTGCTATATTTACAGAGAGTCCTAAACACAGCGTCGATAAACGCCTTCCATTATGTCTGGATTGTCTTCACACCCAAAGCCCACTTTCGTATAGATATGTCATGGTTAACTTCACTACACTCAGCACGGCGTAGGCTGCCGACTCGGTTATCATGAAAGAACTCGTCTTACAGCGACAACTGAGGTCTGTCGCTATACAATCCGACTGCAAAATACGAAAATTTATTGAGAAAAGACAAGAAATGGTAGAAAATATAAATACTATAA
>NZ_JRPT01000076.1:0-18701 GCF_000762865.1 Prevotella sp. S7 MS 2
TATTAATAGCCGTAGTGTTGGAGCGAAGCGGAAACCTACGGAAACAAGAACAAAGGTATTTGAGTCTGACAGACTCCCCCTTTCGGTTATAAGATTGTTGGGCAGTCTTTCAGACTGGATACTCTCTTTCGCACACTACCGTAGGCTTAAAGAGCCACGGCTATGAAAAAGGGTAGTCCTCCGGACTATCAGCAATGGCAATATCATACGATTTGTCGGATGAACCTATTTTATTCTCCGCGCATTCTAAATTCCCAATCCGTCTGAGAACGACACGTCGAGTGCCTTACTCTGCAATAGTTTGGAGTGGGGAGGCACACTATTGGTCACCCAAATGTTACCACCGATGATGGTATCGTGGCCAATCGTGATGTGCCCTAATAAGGTGGAATTAGAGTAAATGGTCACGTTGTCTTCCAAAATGGGATGGCGTGGTGTGTCTACATGCTGCGAAAAGCCTTTGCCATCGAGTTTAAAATTCTTAGAACCAAGCGTTACACCTTGATACAACATGACGTGGTTGCCGATGATACAAGTTGCTCCGATGACCACACCTGTACCGTGGTCGATGGAGAAATACTCTCCAATCTGGGCTCCGGGATGGATGTCGATGCCGGTAGCTGCATGGGCTTGCTCGGCCATGATGCGCGGAATGACGGGTACGCCCATTCGTAATAGGTCGTGAGCCACGCGATAATGCACCATGGCTTCGATGACTGGGTAACAGAAAATGACTTCGCTATAGGTGTTGACAGCCGGGTCGTTGGCATAGATAGCTTTGACATCGGTGTAGAGCATGTGCTTGATTTGGGGCAGATGGTCGATGAAGTGGTAGGCTAACTGCTTGGAACGCATGGACAGGCAGTTGTCGTCGCAACAGTCATCGTACTGTAGTGCGAGAGCTATCTGTTTACGCAGCAGCTTTACCAATTGTTCCATGTTGACACCAATGTGGTATGAGCGGAGATTGTCATCGCTCTGTCGCTTGTCGAAGAAGCCGGGGAAGACAATCTTCTTGACCAATGTTATTATCTCGCGAACGGCATCTACCGACGGCAACAGTACTTCTTTGGCAGGTAACATCTGCTGTTCGTCGTCGGAAACTTGTGTCAACAACTTCACATTCTTTTGGAAAACCTCGTCTAGTGTCATCTTTTATAACTCTTTATTTTACGTTGCAAGTCTATGTATAGATAGAAGTAAACAGGAGATACCGGGAGTAAACGGAATATAACGGACATTTGTCTGATAACTCCTCCTAACTCCTTTAACTCCCGATAACTCCGGAGTAGAGCATCCATGCGAAACTCCTATCTCTTTATTTTACTTTGCAAAGTAACAACTAAAAATTAAAAAAACAGACTTGATGGACTAAAAACTACCGTTGTTCGGCTTGTATGGCTTCGCCAGCTACTGCTTTCTCCATCATTTTACCGTAGTCTATTTTCGTTTGAATGAGCTCCGGGCGGTTGTAGGTGTACATGAACGATGCGTAATAGTGTGGATCGCGCTGCGGTAGAACGAATGGCTTGGTTGCCCGACCGGTCTTCGAGTCGAAGTGAGCGAAGTAGGGACGCGTCCACAAACCGTCGCCGCGCTTGCTACTGAAGGTGAACCATCGGCCACTAGACGACCAACAATGCCAACTATCTACGTTGTTGCTGTTGACCTCGGAGAGTGCACGTACTGCTCCGGTAGTCATATCGAGTAACCAAAGGTCGCTCTCCGGATGCCAAATGGAGAAGTTGCCATAGGCCGAGAGGGTGAACATGAGATAGCGACCGTCGGGTGATACCACGGGGAACGAGACCGACCTGCCGTGCTCGGAAGCTGGGAAAATAATTTTCAAGGAGTCTAAATGACCTGTCTGCTCGTTGAATCGGACGCTGCAAAGGTCGTAGCGAATGCTGTCGAGACGGTGGTGTTGATCCATGGCTTTGGCTCTGCAAAAGTACAAGGTCTTGCCATCGGGAGCCCAGAATGGGAATGTTTCGTAGTAGGTATCGTTGTAAACGATGGAGTCAGTGAATGTCTGATGCTTCTCAACATCGTATACCATGAGGTCGGCAGCAAGGTCTGAAACTTCTATAGGCTTTGTTCCTGCCGAGTGGAAGAACTGTTGTATCTCGTTGGAAGAGAATGCTATGTATCGGCCATGAGGATGCCAAGCAGGGTAGGTGGCACCGCGTTTGAAGCCTTCGGGCTTCGGTTCTATTTTCTCGATATGGCCGTTGTGGTAGATAATTGTGCCTCCCTGTTTGCCTCGGATATGTACCATCATATTGTCGGATGAATGCTGACTGAAGGAATGACAGTTGATACATTGGTGGTCGAAGTTTGAGTTTTCCATGACGGCAGACTGCTCGAAGCTAGTCAAGTCGCGTTGATAGATACCCATTTCGTTCCAAAGTTCGTAGCCGGGGTAGAGCAGTCGGTAGACCAAATAACTGTCGATGGAATCGGTAGATACCGTGTTGATGAGGTCGCGGTAGCGAGTCCATTTGCCTTGTTGTTCTATGCTGATGCGGAAATAGACTTGTTTGCCGGCTGCTTGTACCAAAAGTTCCTTCCAATCGTCTAATGGAATGTCGACTGTAGGTTTGTCGTCTTGCACCAAGATGGCAGCCTCTTGCCCCACAATGCCAATCTCCGTTTGGTAAGCATCGCCTTTCTTTTGAATCTCAAAGTTCATGGGAGCGATGTTTACCGGCATGGTTATGTCGGTATAATCGGGATAGATGGCCGGCTTTTCGTTTGATACGGCATCGGGTTGATGATAAGATGTGCAGGCCGAAAAGAATAGCAGGGCCAGCGATATGATGGATGTGAGATGTTTCATGATTATAATTGTTTGACTCCTTTCAACTCTGTAGTCTGCCCTTTGTCTTGGATGACGGAGCTGCCATAAGGACTGATGAATTGCAAATAGAACCAATAGGTATGACTGAACTCGCTTTGTAGCGATGCCATGTCGCGTTGCTGAACGAGTTGGTAGAACCGTCCGAAGCGCTGTTGAGTCTCCATGGATACGTCGTAGCCCACCTTTGCGAAGGTTGCATCGTCGACTCCGGTCTTGTAAACCATCAAGGCTTCTTCGAAGATAGGTGGCATGGCGGGATAAGAGAAGTTCTTCATCAACTTCAAATCTTCGGCAAAACGTACCACATGATTGCTTAATAGCAGCTGACACATGAGATATTCGAAGGCCATACGGTTCTTGGGATCATGTTGGAGCAGATATTCCAGTTCCGGACCTATGTTTAATACATTGGAGAAGCGAGCTGGATGGTCGGTTACATGCTTCAAAGCATTGTGCAAACCGGGCACGACGCCACCGTCACGGAGTGCTTCTAATTGCCGTGCTTCGTCCTGATAGAAGAGTGATTGAGCCAATTTGTTGATAAACATTTGGGCAACTCGTGGTCGGCCTATGGCGATATTATAGCGTGCAAGATTGCGAAGATGGGGGGCAGTTTCACCCCATACCACCATCGACTCGAACTCCCAGCGTTGTGCTTCGTTCAAATATCCGAGTTGTTCGTATAGATAATGGCCGTATTCGCTTTCTCTACCGTTGCCGCTCCAAGGCAAATATAGCTCTTTGACTCCGCCAATCGGGGGATAGTCGAAGAGATGTTGGGGTAGCAAACCTAGATGATAAAGAGCCATATTGCGGAAGTACGAGAAGAATTGATTGTTCTTTCCTTGTTGTAGATAGCGGTTGCTGTAGTCCAAGACCTTCTCCCATTCACCTTTCTGGGCGTAGTGTTCGGTCTTGAGCATGATTCCTTCTTTGGGATTATATTGGCGTACAAAGGTGGTATATGCTATGATTGAAAAGCCCATCAAGCAGCCGACTGGTAACAACAACCATATTCTTTTGCTGGGAAGCGGGGCGCGATAGATGGGGAAAATGGGGCGAATCCACTGCGTTATCTGTAAGATGGGACAGATAGCACACAATATTAGGAAGGTCAAAATGATGAGATCGAGATTGTGTGAGGTGGTTTCGGAATAGATAAGGAGCAGTATCGAGGGGATAACCGATAGCTGTAAAAGAGTTAACCGTGGTGCGATGAGTGTGAGAATACGCTCGGTGAGGGCATAAATAGCGGTTAAGATCGTTGCCATAACCAGTGTGCCCAGCCACGGATAATAAAAGAATTGGATGACAAAGTCTGTCAGATAAGAGATAAAACCATGGCTTGCAAGGGCATGGTTGAAGTAGTTGGCCGTGTAAAGGAATAGATGATGTTGCTCATGGTAGCACAGTACGTCGGCCAACGTATGTTGATAAACATAATAAAAGATGATGAACAATATCAGCATCACTACATAATGAAGACGTTTCATAAGCAACATGATTTGATGAGAAAGTGACGGTAGGAGCCTTTTGGAGACTTCCTGCCGTCACTTATATAGATATTATACGTTAGAATCGTTATTTAGAATAGCCCGCATTCTGTGTCAAGTTCGGGTTCAAATCGATTTCCTTCTGTGGTATAGGATACAAGATGTTGTGGTCTTCGTAGTGTCCTTTTCTCACTTCTACGCGTTTTGCGTCCTTGTCTTGAGAGTAAAGTATGCAGATCTTACCACCATCTTTAGCATCAGCGTCCTTAGAATCGACAAGCTTATAAGTCAATCCATAGAACGGAGCATTCAATACTTGCTTGGCAATACCCCAACGACGGATGTCCCATTGACGGTGTCCACCCTCCAAAGCAAACTCTACACGCCACTCATTCCAAATGCGCTTGCGAAGCTCATCTTGTGTTCCACAGTAGGTAGGCTTGCTAGAATCGGTCTTCTGGAGAGCCGGCATTCCAACGCGAGCACGTACTTTGTTGACTGCATCGAAGGCTGACTGGTCGAGCGGTTGCAGCTCGTTCTGAGCCTCGGCATAGGTCAATAGCACCTCAGCATAGCGCAAAATCTTGTAGTCCATGTCCATATGCCAACCGTCGGTCTTAGGATCTACGGTCGGATCAAGCCACTTCTGCTGGTTATAACCGGTCGCGGTTGCGTCGCCATGTGTACCGATGCCGGTAGGAGCGCAAGACTTTAAAGGAGCAACTTTCACCGTAGCACCGTACATGGATTCGCCATCATGCAATACAACAGTCTCTAAACGAGGGTCACGATTCTCGAAAGGTTTGGTCGGATCGTAAGTGCTTGACTTCGCAATCGGAGCTCCGTCTTTGTCTTCGAAAGCGTCAACCAAGCTCTGTGTGGGGTTCAAACCACCCCAACCGATCGTTGGGAATGCTTCCCAACCAATGAGATACCAGTCGTTTTTGTATGCAATGAATTGCTTTTTAATGACAGTTTCTTTACAACCATTATCAGTTGCGGTCCAGAACAATTCCTTATATTTACCGGTATTGCCCTGATCGTAGAGTTCGTATACGCCCAAATCCATCACGGCCTTGGCTGCATCGCGAGCTACTTTCCAGTCGTTTTGGCTCAAAGCTGCACGAGCTTTCATGGCCAAAGCACCACCCTTGGTGATACGAGCATCGTCAGCTCCGTCCCATGTTTTGGGAAGATTGGTTGCAGCATAGTCGAAATCTTCAAGGATATGCTTGTAAACTTCAGCCTTTGGTGCACGCTTTACGTCTTTTTGTTCTTCCAAAGTGAGGGGCGATTCTGTGTAAGGAACGTCACCAAACTGGCGAATCAACTGGAAATATTGATAAGCACGGAAGAATCTAGCTTGCGCCATAGCCTGTGCTTTTTCTGTATCCGACATGCTTGCTACAGTAGGAACGTACTTCAAGATGATGTTTGTCTGGCGAATAGTACCATAGTTTCCGGCCCAATCGAAGTCTTGTGGATCGTATATACCTTTTGATATGTTACCCTCAGACCATTTGATTCCGTGTACGGCATCGTCTGAATTGATAGCTGCATCGGTCAAACCGATGATAGCATCTCCGTTCCATTCAGGAGCGCAATTGTATAAATCGTTAACAGCTTTGACTGCATCGTCGTTTGATTTCCAGTAGCTGGCATCTGAAAGCTGTTCAATAGGTGATCTATCCAAGTCTGTGCACGAAGCTAAACCAAGCACAAGGAGCGCACCTGCAATATATATTTTTTTCGTCTTCATGTGTATCATGTTTTATGTTAGAATGAAACTTTCAGTCCAAAAGAAATCTTCTTCACGTTAGAATAGAATGCACCGCGGCCATCGTAAGGAGCCTCTGGGTCGATACCCTCAAGATGATCGAATGTCAAAAGGTTCTCGCCTGATACGAATACCTTGGCATTGCTTATGCCCAACTTGTTGATAAGGTTCTTTGGAAGACTGTAACCGAGCGTGATATTCTTTAATCTTACGTAAGATGCATCTTGCAGCCAGAATGATGAAACGGCGAAGTTGGTTTGATCGTTACGTGTAATACGTGGGTAAGAAGCATTGTGATGATCCGGTGTCCAACGGTCGAGATGACGCTTCAATACCTTTCCGCTGTTAAAGAAAGCATAGGCTGCCTCACCCGTGAAGTATGCATCTACGTCGAAAGCACCCTGCCATAACATCATCAAGTCGAAGTCCTTGTAGTACAGATTGAGGTTCAAACCGCCTGTCCAGCTTGGAAAGTTCTTACCGATAACCTTGCGGTCGGCAGCTGTAATCTTACCATCGTCGTTGAAATCTTTGTATCTAATGTCGCCAAGTTTCTCTCGTCCGGTACGTTTCGGACCTGCTTTCAGCTCTTCTTCCGTATTGAAGAACCCGTCAGCTACGTATCCGTAGAAAGCTCCGATGGGCTGTCCTTCGAGATACCATATCTTGTTATTGCTTGAAGGACCTTCTGTTCCGCTCATGTCGACAATCTTGTTTCGAACATAAGAGATGTTCATATTGACAGAGTAACGGAAGTCTTTGCCGATACGGTTGTTGTGGAAGAGGTTCAGATCAAAACCGGTATTCTCCACACTGCCGGCATTCTGATAAGGAGCATCCATACCGATGACACCTTGAATAGGGAGTTTCAGCAACATGTCGTTGGTCTTCTTCTTATAGAGGTCGAGCTCAAATCCGAACTTGTTGTCCAAGAATCCAGCTTCGATACCCAACTCGTAGTTGGTTACAGTAGCCCATTTCAAATTTTTGTTTACATAGCGTGACTCGTAGGTTGTGGTTGTCAAGGCGCTACCCAATACGGTTGTGCCGTAAGAGTAAGTCGGGATAGCCGGGTAAACGTCTCCTGCTTTCAACTCCTCGTTACCGGTCTTACCCCATCCGAGGCGCACTTTCAAGTTGCTAATCCAAGGTGCGCTGTTCTTGACGAACTGCTCCTCGGAGAGTCTCCAAGCTGCAGATACAGCGGGGAAGTAGCCCCAGCGGTTTTCTTTAGCAAAGATAGAAGAACCGTCTGCACGCATATTGAACTCGAACAGGTACTTGCTGTCGTAGTCGTACTGTACACGACCGAAGTATGAACGACGGCCGGTGTCGTATCCACCGTCGCTGTTCTTCTGTCCGTCGGAGTCGAGTGTGTTCAGCGATTCGTGCAGGTCGTTGCTGCCACCGCCTTGTCGGCTAGCCTTTGTATAGCGATAGTTGTAGTCTACCTGCTCGTAGCCGAGCAATGTATTCACGGTGTGATGCTTTGCAAAAGTCTTCATGTAGTTGGCCAGCAACTGTGTGGTATACCAGTTCCAGTTGTAGTAATTATGCTCGCCTTCGCGCACTCCGGACTTCTCCATCTTGCCCGGCTGGCCATATTCATAATACTTCTTGAAGTTACGATAGTCTTGGTTGTCGTGGCGGATGTTGTACAATGCCTTGAGGCTAAGCCCTGTTATGGGGGTGATTTCCACGTAAGCGGTTCCGAAGAACTGTGATTTGTAGCTCTTCATCGACCCCGTCTGGTCGCCGTTGAGGGCTACTGGGTTGTCCATTCCGGCATAGTGGTACGTACCGTCTTCGTTGTAAATGGGGAAGGTGGGCGGTATACGGTTTACGTTCTGAACCAGTGAAGCCGCACTCTTGTATGCGTCTTTCGTGATTCCGCGGTAAGCCGATGCGTTCAAACCGATAGACAGCCAGTTGTTCAGCTTAGAATTGATGTTCATACGACCGTTGTAACGGTTGTAGCTGCGGCTGTGTGTCATACCGTTCTGGTAGGTGTAGCCCAGCGAACCCATATATGTGGTGTTCTGAGTTCCACCGGAGATGGCCATATTATGTTGTGTCTCCATGGCACTACTCTTGAAGGTTTCCTTGTACCAGTCGGTGTTTGGATGCCCGATAGGGTCGCTTCCGTCGCGGAACTTCTGTATATCTTCTTTGGAGAATGGAATTGTAGCTCCCGGATTTTCGTTGAGTGTAGCCTCGTTATACAGCATGGCATAGTCGGCCGCCCCCAAGAACTTGAAGTGGTCTGTAGGCGATGTGAACGACACCATACCAGAGTAATCCACGCGAGTCTTTTGTCCGTTCTGTCCCTTTTTGGTTGTAATCACGATGACACCGTTGGCAGCTTGCACACCATAGATGGCAGCCGATGCGGCGTCTTTCAATACAGATACCGACTCGATATCCTGCGGATCGATGTTGTCCATAGACCCCGGAACACCATCGACGATCACCAATGGGCTGGCAGCATTGATGGAGTTCTTTCCTCGAATGGTGATACTTCCGTTCTGCGATCCCGGTTCTCCGGAACGTTGGATGGCCGTTACACCCGACATCGTACCTGCCAAGGCCGACGATACGCTTGTTACCGGGCGGCTGGCCAAGGCCTCTGAGTTGATAGAAGTAACCGAACCGGTCAGGTTGGCCTTCTTCTGTACGCCGTAACCCACGACAACCACTTCGTTGAGTGACTGCTGGTCTTCACGCAGCTGGATGTTGTAAGTCTTCACACCGTCCTTTACCGTGATGGCCTGTTGTGAGAATCCCACGTACGTAATCTTCAAAACGGTACCGGGGGCAGCGTTGATTGTGAACTTACCGTCGATGTCGGTAACCGTTCCGATGCCTCCACCATTCAGTTGAGTGATTGATGCTCCAACAATAGGTTCACCAGCTACATCGGTAATTGTACCTGAGATTTGGTGCTTCTGTTGCTGTACACTGGTCACAGTGGCAGCATTTGTTGTGGCAAACACGTTGATGGGAGTGAGTGTGAATAGTCCTACAGCGAGATTAACTGCAAAACATCCTTTCCCGAAATGCGAAAGATTTCGCTTTGTTTTTAATGCCATAATAAAAGATATTAGATATAGATGTTATAGAAAATTTACTTTTTAAAGTAATTTTTGTAAATAATTATGTTTTACTTGTATTTTGTTTTGGTTGTTGGTGGCAAAAGTAATACTTTTTTATATTACTTCCAAATTTATCTTAAATAATTGTATACCTATTTTAATAATAGTCTTTTTTATAAGTGTTATAAACCAAACTGGTAGTTTGTAAGTGGTCTTTGTGGTCTTGTTGGTGTCTTATTTGCTAGGTAAAACTTATGAATTTAAGAACTCACTCAGCAACTTATCAACCTAAAGACTTACAAACTTAAGTTGCTGCAACGGCTAAGCAACCTTGCTGCCGCGCTTTTTCAGCAGTGCTGAAGCGACTATGCAGTAACATTGCCAAGGCTCTGCAAGAATTTAAGTTTGTAAGTCTTTGAGGTGATAAGCTCTTCCCTTCCAAAGGAAGAGAGGTTTTTTCGAGTTGACAAGCAGACTCATGTGATGTGGTATCATAGTATTGTTTCTCAAGCAAGATAATTGGATTCCGCTTCAATTTTTATATCTTTGCAGTATCAAAGATTATAATCAGACTGGAAAACATAGAGTTAGAAGTGGGTGAGATAGGATGGAAACCATAGACCAAGCTGTTCTGGAAAATCTTCGAAAAGGTAAGATGTATGCCCTTAAAACCGTGTACGATGCGTACAACGGATGGGTGTATAACTTCGTATTCTCACTTGTCAAAGACTCGTCTACGGCTCAGGATATTACGCACGATGTGTTTCTGCATATTTGGAACAAGCGTATGAACATAGATGTCGACGGGAATTTTGAGGGCTATCTCTTCAGTGTTGCCCGGCATGCGGTGTACCATTATCTGCATCGGGAGCTGCTTCGACAGAATATTATGAATCGTCTGAAGCTAGAACGGCAAGGGCATGCGGCCTATATAGAGCGCGACATAGACCGTCATCTTGTGGAGGAACAGATATTAAAGTTAACTACTGAATTGCCCGAAGCACGCAGACAAGTCTTCATGCTCTATTGGAAATCGGACATGACTTATCGAGAGATAGCTGCACTTCTGTCTATCTCGGAGAAGACGGTGGCCACACAGGTGCGTCGGGTATTGCACTTTTTGCAATCAAAACTCAAGTGATTTTTTTCTATTTCTTGTAATCCTTTTCTTCATGTCGGTACTATATATAGATGTATTGACACCCTATACGTATGGCAAATATACACATATACAATATATTATTAGAAAAACTAGTGAGGCATGAAGCCTCACAGGAAGAACGAGACAGGCTGGAAGAATGGCTCGGTAATGATGAAAGGCAGGAGGAAACCGATGAGGCTGACCGCCGATTGTGGGCTTCTGTATCGCACGATATGGACGAGCAATGCAGTCGGGATGTGTGGGCTGCCATCCAAAACGATATGGATGAGGTTGACAAACCGCGCCGTAACATCCTCTTTACGCTAGGTAAGATAGCGGCATCAATACTGCTTCTGGTGGGCGTTGGATTGGCAACATATATATATGGTGTACGTTCGGCTACGCCCGACAGGCATGGTGAGGTGGCCGAGATGGTGGTCGACAACGGACAAAAGGCTCGGATGGTGCTGCCCGATGGTACGAAGGTGTGGCTCAATTCGGGTTCACGACTCACGTACAATGCCGATTACAATGTGGCCGAACGAATCGTGAAGCTCAATGGTGAGGCCTATTTTGAAGTGGCAAAGAATGCTGCTAAACGTTTTGTGGTATCTTGTAACGGTGTGAATGTGGAGGCCTTGGGTACTATCTTCAACGTGAAGGGCTATCATGGCGACTCTACCGTAACGGCATCGTTGGTAGAAGGTAAGGTGAAAGTTTTTGACAAGAGCGCCTCTTTGATATTGATGCCCAACCAACAAGTAAGCTACAATCATCGCACACACGCATTCCTGAAACAGCAGATAGACGATGTGCGCAACGTAGACTTCCGTCGTGGCGATAATCTATACTTCCGTTCGGTGACTTTGGCAGAACTCGCGAAGACATTGGAACGGCAATATGGTGTGAAAGTGGTGTTCAAATCGAATAGTCTTCGGAGTGTTACGTTTGCCGGAAGCATCAGTAATAACGGTCTCGACAGTGTACTCCATGTCATCGCTGCCACTTATCCTTTGAACTATGAACGGCAAGGAAATACGGTCGTGTTGAGTAAACGAAGAGATGAAGCTATATAGTCTAAACGTCTAAAACGTAGGAATACCATGAGAAGAAAGAAGAGAATAACGTCCGGATAATTGTTCGCCCCACAGGCGAATCGGCAATATATACATGAAAACTTGAATCATTTTTTAACCTTAGTGATATGAATCAAAGAATTAATAACCTAATCCGAATGAGTGCGATGGGCTTGTTGGCACTGTCAGTACAGTTAGGCCATGCCCAAATTACATTCAAAGCGCAGGATAAGACTATCCAGCAAGTGCTTCAGCAGTTAGAGCGTGAATCGGGCTACAACATCTTCTATAGTGAGCAGATGCCCGATTTAAACAAGACAGTATCGGTTTCGGCGAGTAACGACAATATTGAAACCGTACTCAACCGACTCTTGAAAGGCACGGACATCGTGTATCGTATGGAGTCGAGCAAACAAATTGTGTTGACTAGACGTGCCCATCCAAGCACACAACCTAGTAGAGGTAAGAAAATAACGGGTACGGTGGTCGATAGCAAAGGCGAACCGCTGATTGGCGTAACCGTGGCAGTCGATGGTACAACACAGGCCACGATAACCGATATAGACGGGCACTATCAATTGGAGGTGCCGGCCAATGCCACTTTGAAATATTCTTATGTAGGTTTTTCACCGGCCACCGTTCGTGTGGGAACGAAAAACACTTACAGTGTTACATTGCAGGAAGACCACAAAGTACTAGATGAAGTGGTGGTCGTAGGTTACGGTACGGCTACCAAGAAAGACCTTACCGGTGCAGTGGCAACGGTTAAAATGGACGATGCCTTGGGCAGTAGGCCGTTGACAAAAGCCTCTGATGCGCTTGTAGGAGCAGTGCCCGGACTGATGGCTTCGAGTGCCGGTAATGCTCCGGGAAAGAGCCGTTCGTTCCAAATTCGTGGTGCTTACTCCATCGGTTCCGGCTCTACCATTGCCCCATTGGTGCTGATAGACAACGTGGAAGGTTCTATCGATATGCTCAATCCCGAAGATATTGAGTCGGTGACAGTACTTAAGGATGCCGCTTCGGCAGCCATCTATGGTGCTCGTGCAGCCGGTGGTGTTATCCTCGTAACGACCAAACGTCCAAAGTCTGACACTCGTTTCCAAGTGAACTATAATAACAATGTGGCTTTCAGCAACGCCATCAACCTACCTCGGCAAGCCCCTTTGGCCGACTATTTGCAGACCTATGCCGATGCAGCCGGCGACCAATATTGGTCGTTGGGAGCCCCCAGTGTGAGTCGTTGGCAGGAACTTTTGAAGCAGTATAAGGCCAATCCGTCTTCTCTACAAACCTATGGAGACGGCATGTATAAGGACGAAAACGGTGCTATCTATTTCTTGAACGAGAAAGATTTGGTGAAGAATATGCTGGAGACAAGCTTCCAACACACGCATAATCTGTCGGTATCGGGTGGTACAAAGGCCGTGCGCTATCGCTTGTCATCGGGCTTTACTTCTCAAGATGGTGTGTTGATAACCAACAAGGATAAGTTCGTGCGTAAGAATATCAGTGCTTTTGTGTCGGCAGATGTGACCAAATGGTTCACTCAAGAGGCTAATTTCAGCTATGCACGCAGCAATAATTCTTTGCCTCAATCGGCATTAGGAGCTATTTATTCTACCCGTCTGTCGTCGTTTTATCCAGAAGGTAATATGCCCGCAGAGATAGAAGATATCAGCGCCGGAGCACCTTTCTTCACACCGGCTAACCAAATTCGTTGGTCTAATGCGTCGAATACGGAGAACAGTAATCCCCGAATATTCTTGCATTCGATACTCCGTCCGTTGAAGAACTTTGAAGTTAATGTAGAGTATACCTACGATCGTAGAGACTATGATTATTACTATTACACCGGTAAGAATAGCTATACGACCATACAAGGTGGGGTAGACACGACACCTACCAACGACTATTTGGAGAAGCAGAAGAGTACGACGAGCTATAATGCGTTGAATATTTACGGTACATACACGTTGAAGTTGACCGACCATCATTTCAAGTTCATGGCCGGATTCAATCAGGAATCGAGTAGTTATAACTATATGACATCTCACTCGTATGGTCAGGCTGTGCCCGAAGTTCCCTCACTTGGTGGTGGAACATCGACTTTGAAGATGAAAGACGGATACGATGAATACTCGGTACGAGGCGGCTTCTTCCGTGCGAACTACGACTATAAGAATCGTTATCTCTTCGAAGCTAATGGTCGATACGATGGTTCTTCCAAGTTCCCGAAGTCTTCTAGATTCAGCTTCTTCCCCTCTGTCTCTGCCGGATGGAATGTTGCTGAAGAGGAGTTTATGGCTCCTACGCGCAGTTGGCTAGACGGTTTGAAGCTCCGTGCATCATATGGTATGATTGGTAATCAGAATATTTCTACCTACGCGTTCATTCCTACCATGCCGATGAATAATAAATATAACGGATGGTTGGTGGGCGGAAACTACACCAGTGCCATCACGGATATTCCCTCATTGGTAAGTGCTAACTTCACTTGGGAGAAAGCTAAGACGCTCGATTTCGGTGTGGATGTTACGATGTTGAACAACCGTCTGACTGCTACTTTCGACTGGTATCAGCGCAATACCGACGGTATGCTTGCGCCGGGAATGCAATTGCCCGCCGTTGTTGGAGCCAAAGCTCCTTACGAAAATACCGCTGATATGCGTACACGTGGTTGGGATTTGTCGCTCAATTGGCGCGACAAGATTGGCCAATTCGGCTATCGTGTGGGCTTCAGTCTGTCTGATTACAACTCTGTCATCGTGAAGTATAACTCCAATGAGGCCAAGTTGCTGTCGAGTTATTATGAAGGTCAACAGCTCGGAGAGATTTGGGGATATGTGAACGATGGCTTCTATACTGCCGATGATTTCGTAGATACTAAGACGTTTGCATTGAAAGAGGGCGTTACTAAGATAGATGGATACAACCCACGACCGGGAGATTTCAAGTTTAAAAACCTGATGGACGACAATCAAACCACCAATGTGATAACATCGGGTGAGCAGACTTACGCCAATCCCGGCGATAGAAAGGTCATCGGAAACGACACTCCACGCTATGTATTCGGTATGAGTCTGGGTGCCAATTACAAGGGATTCGACCTCAGTGTGTTCTTGCAGGGTACGGCTAAGCGCGATGCTTGGTTGGCCAATACGCTGAATATTCCATTGTATGCCGACTATAAATTCGTACCATTATACGAAGGTTTGGCCGATTATTGGAAGCCGACAGATGCTGCCGGAGGCGATTATACACCTGTAAATGCCAATGCTAAGTTTGCAAGAATATATGGTAACTACGGCAATCAAAGCTCTAACTACCGCATACAAGATAAGTTCCTCTCCAATGCGGCTTATTTACGTATCAAGAACGTGACGCTTTCGTACACTTTCCCACGTACGCTGGTACAGCAATTGGCCCTCTCTCAGCTCAAAGCTTTTGTGAGTATAGAGAATCTAGCCACGTTTACCGGTCTTGTAAAAGGTATCGATCCGGAGACACTCTCGTGGAATTATCCAGCTTTCCGTACCATATCTTTCGGTGTGAACGTTACCTTATAGTATTTAACGATAAAAAGATTAAATCATGAAAAATATTCTATTATATACCAGTTTGTGCGCAGCATTGCTCTGTACAAGTTGCAACGACGACTTTTTAGAGAAGACGCCGAAGACCGATTTGACAGAGGAGAACGCGCTACAGTCGTACGATAACTTCAAAGCATTTATGTGGCCGTGCTACAATATGTTCACCGATAATACGATAGGAACGTCGCTTGCCGTGTGGGGAGAGAACGGTCAATACCGCAGTGACATGAATGCCGGCTACATGGAGCGTAAGTATGAGAGCGGATTCAATAGCTATGCGTTCCAGAATATAGCCTCTGTGGCTTCGGGAAATGGCTGGGATTTCAGTTCCTATATACGCCGTATCAATATCATGTTGTCACATCTTGGCGATACAAAGATGACGCAAGCAGAGAAAGACCATTGGCGTGCTGTGGGCTATTTCTTCCACTCTTTCTGGTATATGGAGTTGATAGACCGTTTCGGTGATGTGCCTTGGGTGACGAAAGTGTTATCTTCCGGCGACTCCGAAGTGATGGGTGAGCGTATGAATAGAAAGGCGGTGGCCGACTCGGTGATGAACCGTTTGAAGTGGGCGGAGCAGCATATAGGCTCCTTCAAAGGGCGTGACGGTGATAATACCATTGATCAGAATTGTGTTCGTGCGGCTATCTCGCGTTTCGGTTTACGTGAAGGAACATGGCGAAAATACCATGAACTGGGCGAGTACGAATCTTACCTGAAAGAGAGTGTTCGTGCTTCCGAACTCTTGATGAAAGATTATCCCACGCTATATACGGGTGTCGATGGACAGCCGGCGGCCGGTTATGGTGAGATGTGGACCACTGACGACCTGAAAGGAGTGCCCGGAATCATCTTCTACAAGTCGTATATGCCGGACATGAATCCTCATAATATGTGTTACATCGAGCGTACATCATCTCACTATGTGGAGATGAATGCCAACACGGTGGGACTCTATCTGATGAAGAATGGCAAACCTATAGCCAATGCGACATCCGGTTTCCATGGCAATAAGACGATGTATGCCGAGTTCCGCGACCGCGATCCGCGCTTGTATCATACTGTGATTCCACCTTATAAGGTAGCAGCCGGCAAGGGAACGGAAGGTTATCGTACTTGGCATTTCACCGGTAATGCGGCCGATAGGGAGTATATCGACATCATGGGAATCAATGCAACGTGTAGCAATCCGGGCACAGGTATGAAGCGATTGCCCGACCAAAACTGGAGTGCAAGCCTTGTTCCGCAGATTCCACGACTTGGTACCGGCTCGTTTGTAACCTGTCGTTCGGGTTATTATGTGTGGAAGAACACCGATAACTGGGAACAGAACTTCAACCAAGGAAGTCTCAATGTGGCCGATAAACCAATCTTCAAGATAGAAGAAGTGTTGCTGAACGAGGCTGAGGCGAAGTTTGAATTGGGAACATTCACCCAAGAGGTAGCCGACAAAACCATCAATCTGTTGAGGAAGAGAGCGGTTGTTACAGCTATGACCGTGGCTGATATCAATAACAGCTTCGACCCTAATCGCGGCCGTTATTATCCGAAAGGCAATGCAACAGGTGTATTGGTAGATCCCGTATTGTGGGAGATTCGCCGTGAACGTATCGTTGAATTGATGGGCGAAGGATTCGGATTCTACGATGTTCGTCGCTGGCGTATGGCTCCATGGTTCCTCAATCGTCCGACGCTAGGTGTATGGGCGACGAAGAAAGAGGCCGCTGCTGCTCACCTGACGTTGTATAATCCCACGACAGGATTGTCGGATGGAACTAACGGAAGTATGACTGAGGGTAATGTATTCCTATTCAATGACCCAGTGAAAGAGGGTAAGGGATGGCTCGAAAAGTACTATCTGTACCAGATTCCAACCACGGAAATCGTGCTCAATCCAAACTTGAAGCAGAACGAAGGATGGGGGAATTAAGGGCAAACAGTATTGTTTGTAAACGAGACAAGCATAGGGAGACGGTGTATATACACCGTCTCTTCGTGCCTACCATAAGTACTTATGTCTGTTTGTAGGGGAGAATTGCATTCGCCTGATAGATAGGTATGGGGAGGCTTTGGGACTCAATTCAATAAAAAACAGTATTTTTGCAGAAGCATGAAAATATATAAAATGATGGAAATGAATAAAATGACGCTGGCCGTCGGGACTTTGTCGCTGGCAGCTGTGGTTCCTTCTTATGCTCGGAAGGTACAGAAACCGAATATTATCTACATCATGTGCGATGATATGGGGTATGGTGATTTGGGATGTTATGGACAACCTTACATCGCCACACCGAACATAGATGGTATGGCACGCGACGGTATGCGATTCACGCAAGCGTATGCCGGGGCGCCGGTGAGCGCACCTTCGAGGGCCTGTTTTATGACCGGACAGCATGCCGGACATACCCTTGTACGTGGCAATAAGGAGTATTGGGCGGAGAGTGCAAGGGTGATGTATGGGCAAAATGAGGATTACAGTGTCGTGGGGCAGCAACCTTACGATCCCGACCATGTAATTATTCCGGAGATACTTCGAGCCAACGGTTATACCACGGGAATGTTTGGAAAATGGGCCGGAGGCTATGAAGGATCGGTTTCTACGCCCGATAAGCGCGGTGTGGACGAGTTTTTCGGCTATATCTGCCAGTTCCAAGCACATCTGTATTTCCCCAATTTCCTGAATAAGTATAGCAGGGAGGCGGGCGATACGGCTGTGTCGCGTGTGGTATTAGAGGATAATATACAGTATCCGATGTATGGTCACGACTATCGGAAACGCCCACAATACTCGGCCGACTTGATACATCAAGAGGCTATGGCGTGGCTCGATAAGCAGCAGAAAGGGCGTCCTTTCTGTGGTATATTGACTTACACACTGCCTCATGCCGAGTTGGTACAACCCGACGATTCGCTTTTAGAGCGTTATGAGAAGAAGTTTTTCACAGATAAGACATGGGGCGGAAATCGCGGTTCGCGCTATAATGCTACCGAACACACGCATGCTCAGTTTGCAGCCATGATTAGTCGACTCGACAAATATGTGGGAGAAGTGTTGGCAAAGTTGAAGGAGAAAGGACTCGAAGATAATACCATCGTTATCTTTACTTCTGATAACGGCCCTCATGAAGAGGGTGGTGCCGACCCAACATTCTTTGGTCGGGATGGCAAATTGCGCGGACTGAAACGGCAATGTTACGAGGGTGGCATTCGGATTCCGTTTATCGTGCGATGGCCGGGACATGTAAAAGCCGGGGAAGTGAGCGATGCAATGATAGCGTTCTACGACTTGATGCCTACGTTTTGCGACTTGGCCGGCGTAAAAGATTATAAGCGTCGATATGCCAATCGTGCAAAGAAGACGGATTACTTTGATGGTATCTCGTTCTTGCCTACGCTCTTGGGTGGTGAACAGAAGCTAAGACACTCCTATTTATATTGGGAGTTTTCGGAGACCAACCAAATGGCTCTGCGCATGGGAGAGTGGAAAATGGTAGTTATCAAGGGTGTTCCTCATCTTTATAACTTGTCTGCCGATATTCACGAAGACCATGATGTGGCAGCAGAGCATCCCGATATTGTGGATCAGATGAAGCGTATTATCCTCTCCGAGCACGTGGATAGTGAGGATTATCCGGTGACATTACCGAAGTAAAACAGTTCATG
>NZ_JRPT01000077.1:0-17187 GCF_000762865.1 Prevotella sp. S7 MS 2
TTTTATTGAAGTACTTAGATGTTAGCAGACTTTTCTACTACCGTCGCTAATAACTACATCATAAACTGCTGGTGCATGACCAAACTTTTCTGTGTACTTTTGCTTAGCAGTATTGATAAAACTGTCATAGAGATCTTCCTTTACAAGATTGATGGTACATCCACCAAAGCCACCTCCCATGATTCGGCTTCCTGTTACGCCACATTCTTTTGCGAGGTCATTTAAGAAGTCTAGTTCTTCACAGCTTACTTCGTACTCTTTGCTTAAGCCGTAATGTGTTTCATACATCTTTTGACCTACAGTTTCGTAGTCTCCTTTTTCCAAAGCATCGCACACAGCGAGGACACGATCCTTCTCTCCAAGAACGAAATGTGCACGTGTATAATCTTCTTCACCAACTTCTGAACGAACGGCTTCGAGTTGTTCCCAAGTGCAGTCGCGTAATGTTTCAAACTTCTGGTCAGGATATTTAGCAGCAATATGTTTTACTACATTCTCGCAACTGTTTCTGCGATCATTATAAGGAGAACCCTTTAGCTCGTGCTTTACTTTTGAATCAACTAAGACAAGTTTGTAACCTTTTGGATTAAATGGGAAATATTCAAACTCACGGCTACGACAATCGAGTCTCATTAGTTTGCCTTCTTGTCCAAAGACACTTGCAAACTGATCCATGATACCACAGTTTACACCAATGTATTTGTGCTCTGTAGCTTGGCCAGCTAATGCTAAATCCCATTTAGAAACCTTATTGTCACCGAACAAATCGTTTAAAGCAAAAGCGAAGCAACTCTCTAATGCTGCGCTAGAACTCATACCTGCTCCAAGGGGAACGTCACCAGCGAAAGCTGTATTAAATCCTTTGACATCAACACCAAGCTTTTTCATCTCTTGGATAATACCATAGATATAACGTGCCCAAGTAGCGTGTGGTCCTTCGGGATCGTTCACTTTGAATTCTACTCTGTCCTTCAGGTCAATAGAGTAGCACATGACAGTATCAGTACCATTAGGTCTAATCTCTGCCATAATTCCTTTGTCCACAGCTCCGGGAAATACAAACCCACCATTGTAGTCTGTATGTTCACCGATAAGGTTGATTCGGCCGGGAGACGTATATATGTTACCAATCAAGCCATCAAAATGTTTGATGAACCTACTTCTTACATGTTCAATATTCATAATATAAAATGTTTAGGTGTTAGAGATAGTTTTTATTTATTCTACAGGGATATCTTTGTTTACATTCTTATAGCCGATGAGAGCGTAGAATAGGATGTAAGCTGCACACAATACAACCACCCAATAAGAGGTCAGGAATGAACCGGTAACGTCGGCAACTAATGCTTGGAGACCTTGGAATACTGCACAACCACATACCATGGTCATAAATGCACCTGAGGCAATAGCTGTATATTTGCCAAGACCTTCAGTGGCAAGGTTGAATATGCTACCCCACATAACGGAAGCACAAATACCTACCAACAAGAATGCGAAGATTCCAACGGGTACTTGAGCAGTAATTACAGAAAGATTAGCCCAATCAATACCGGGAACAGTAACCATAACTGATGTAGGAGCAAACATACCGAAGAGAGTAAGAATTACAGAAACTCCGGATGTAATTGTCAACATCATCTTAGCAGATACCTTAGAACCGATAACACCGCCTGTAAAACGTCCAATCATCATAAACAAGAAGTACACGGCTACGATAAGTCCGGCAATCTGAGTATCCATACCTAGGCCCGGTGTAGCAGCATCAGGAGCAGTTGTCAAGTATTGGTTTACATAGTTAGGTACACCAATTTCTACGCCCATGTACATGAAGATAGCAAGGATACCCAAGTTGAAGTGACGGAAAGAGAATGCACTATGAGGATCTTTTTCAGTGCTAACTGCTTTCTGGACAGGCTCACTCTTAGGTTCTTCTATCTTTGTTAAAGCAATAACAATCAAAGCTACGGCAAAGATAGCAATAGCCAACATCAAGGCTGGAGTTGCATCTGAAATCTTAGCTTTGGCTGCATCTCCTACAAGGGCGCCCATTACGATATAGCAAGCTACAGCTGCTGCAGAGTTGAATGTACCACCTATTTGGATAAGCTGGTTTCCGTTGTTACCACCACCACCAAGGAGGTTAAGCATAGGATTCACAACAGTGTTAAGCATACACATCGTACAGCCTGCAACAAAAGCACCGATTAAATAAATAAGGAAGTTGTTGCTAGAAGCCATACCGCTGTACCACTGGAACAAGAGGCCGATGATACCAATTACGAGAGCTGCCATAGCCGTCTTCTTATAGCCAATCTTTCTGATAAGCATTCCTGAAGGAATACCCATTAATAGATATGCCATGTAGTTTCCATAGTTTCCTACCTGTGCTAAAACGTTGGAAACTGCAAATTGATTTTTAAGAATAGTAGCCATAGGATTGCAAAGGTTAGTAACGAACGCAATCATAGCAAAGAGCGCAATCATCATGATGATGGCACTCCATTGTTTTTTTTGTTGACTCATTGTATTAATTTAAAATTTATGATTATTTCCTTTTGAAAAATGATATTATTTATCGATGCCAAATTTATAGATAGTTTTCTGTTTGTACTTTCTATCCGGACAGAGCTGTACACTTGGGAAATAAGGATGATTAGGGGTATCTGGGAAATGTTGACATTCGAAACAAATGGCAGAACGACGCCCGAATGTAGCGCCATGTTGACCGGGATATCCTGTAGCCCAATTGTGAGTATATAACTGAACACCGGGTTCAGTAGTATAGACTTCCATTGTTCGTCCACTATTAGGTTCTATAATCTTTGCAGCAAACGACATTTCGCCTTCTTCATTCTTGTTTAATACGTAGCAATGGTCGTAACCTGCGCCATTTTTGATTTGCTCATCGTCCGCGTCTATATCTTGTCCTACAGGTTTAGGGCTGCGGAAATCGAATGGAGTGTCGGCTACTTTGAGAATTTCCCCTGTAGGGATTGAAGTCTCATCAATAGGTAGATAGTAGTCAGCATTGATTTCACAAATCAGATTATCAATGGTTGGAGTAGGGTTGGCAATTCCCGCTAATGAGAAGAAACCGTGGTTTGTAAGGTTAACAATAGTCTTCTTATTCGTTTCTGCCAAGTAGTTGATGACAAGTTCGTCTTCGTCAGTCCAAGTATAAGTAACGTGAACTTTTACTTCTCCGGTAAATCCTTCTTCACCGTATGGAGATACATAAGTGAGTGACAACTCTTTTCGATTCATTAAGACTGCATCCCATACTTTGGCATTCCAACCGGTTTTCCCACCATGTAGGCAGTTGGGACCATTATTTACGAATAGTTCGTATTTCTTACCATTAAGTTGGAACTTTCCTTTAGCAATACGATTGCCGTACCTTCCAATAAGGGTTGATAAGTAAGGCTCTGGAGAATTAATAACATCTTGGATATTGTCGTGCCCTTGAATCACGTTAGCTCTCTTTCCATCTTTGTCAGGAACCATAATAGCAACAAGTGCACCGCCGTAGTTTGTGATAGCAACTTCGTTTCCATTTGCATTTTTCAGGATGTAGAGGTCTGTTTGCTTACCTCCAATAGTGGTCTGAAAATCCTCTCTTCTCAGGCCACAAATGTTTTCAGTTTCTGTTGTGCTCATAATATCGTAAAGTTTTTAGTTACCTTTCTCTATTGCAAAGTAACTGAAAAAAAATGAATAACCCAAATTAAAAAACTGAAAAAAAACAGGCTACTACATTTTTTAAGAATCATCCTTTATTGGGCGATATTAGAGCGTAAATAGGTGAGTAAATCTGCTACTATATAGCTAGAGCCTCCTATAAATATAAGGTCTTCTTTGTTTGCATATTGTAATGCTGTTAGGTAAGCTTCTTTTACGGTAGGAAAATGTTGTCCTTTGTATCCTAATGAATCGCCAATGTCTTGAATTTGTTCTTCCGGTATGGCACGTTTACTGTAAGCTCTAGTCCAATAGTATGTGGCATTCTGTGGTAACATTTCCATTACGGCAAGAATGTCTTTGTCGTCTACCATGCCAAAAACGATATGCAAATACTTATATTGTTGACTTTTAAGTTGAGAGGCAATATAATTCCATCCACCGACATTATGTCCCGTGTCGCAAATTACTTTTGGCGTCTGCTGGAGAGTCATCCAACGTCCCACTAACCCGGTAGACTCGCATACATTCCGGAAACCGGCATGAATGGCATTTTGTGGAATATTGAGAATGGAATTTAGAAGTTTGATTGCTGTTAAGACTGTGTTTGTATTTTTAATTTGATAGTTCCCTCCCAGTTCTCCATGAAAGTTACCATAATCTTTTGAAATATAGTCAATCCCCCCTTGCTCACAGGTAGTTGCGTCAAGAATCTCTTTACTATCTTCTGCAAATACGATAGGAGAGGAGCATTCGGATGCTTTCTGCAAGAATACCGGTTTGCTTTCTTCTGTATATTCTCCTACAACAACTGGTATAGAAAGCTTAATGATACCGGCTTTCTCAGCAGAGATTTTAGCAATCGTATTTCCGAGAAATTGGGTATGATCGAGGCTAATGTTAGTAATGATAGACAACAGTGGAGTAATGATATTGGTACAATCGAGGCGTCCACCGAGTCCAACTTCTATAACAGCAATGTCTACCTGCGCGTCTTTAAAGTATTTGAATGCTAAGGCTGTGGTTAATTCAAAGAAACTCGGATGGAGTGGTTCAAAGAAATCTTTTTCTTTTGCGACGAAATCTACTACATACTCTTCACTGATACATTCACCATTAACTCTAATGCGTTCACGAAAATCAACAAGATGTGGACTTGTATATAAGCCTACTTTATATCCGCTTGCTTGTAAGATAGAAGCTATGGTATGCGAGCAAGACCCCTTTCCGTTGGTTCCTGCTATGTGGATTGTTTTGTATGTTTGATGCGGAAATCCAAAGTGTTTGTCAAGTATGTGTGTGTTTGATAATCCCTCCTTATATGCAGTAGCACCCACTTGTTCGAAAACAGGGGTGCTATTGAATAAATATTCTACAGTTTCTTTATAGTTCATTTTCAAGAAAAGTAGTTTCTAAATTTCTGAAATATAGTACGCTTAGTGGTATTGTCGCCTTTGAAGTTATCATGGGATGTCCATTCTTCTAGAATGCTCCTTTCGTCGGCAGTCAAAGTCTTGGGAACATAGACGCTGATGTTGACAACCATATCTCCGATGCCATTGCCATAACCACTGACAGCAGGCAGGCCTTTGCCACGAAGTCTAAGGGTTTTACCGGGTTGTGTTCCCGGTTCAATCTTGATTTTAACTTTCGTGTCTTGAAGTGTTGGAATCTCTACCTCGCCGCCTAAAGTCGCTGTCGGGAAGTCCAGTAGGAGATTGTAGATGAGATCTTGTCCATCTCTTACAAATGTATCATTCTCTTCCTCTTCAATATAAACTTGGATGTCACCAGAAATCCCATTGTGTTGCCCGGCATTTCCCTTGCCGGGCACATTGACCACCATACCTTGGGCAACACCAGCCGGAATCTTGATTTCTACGACCTCTTCGCCTTTTTTAACGCCGCTACCATGGCACTCATGACATTTGTTTTTGATGACACTTCCTTCACCGTGACAAGTAGGACACTCTGTTTGGGTCTGCATCATGCCAAGCATTGTACGAACGGTCTTTACCACATAGCCTCTTCCACCACAGGTAGAACAAGTCTCAGAGCTACTTCCTGCCTCTGCACCAGAGCCATGACAATGCTCACATTCGACATCTTTTCTTACTTTGAATTTCTTGACTACACCAGTTGCAACTTCTTTCAAAGAGAGTCTAACCTTTAGTCTTAAGTCTGCTCCGCGGTATTGTGGTTTCTGTTGTTGGCTGCCGCCACCGAATCCACTAAATCCACTAAATCCGGAATGACCGCCGAAGATATCTCCAAACATAGAGAAGATATCATCCATATCCATGCCACCACTGAATCCGCCACCAAATCCTCCGCCCGGTGCATTGAATCCGAATTGATCGTATTGTTGGCGTTTTTGTGGGTCATGGAGAGTGTCGTAAGCCTCTGCGGCTTCTTTAAATTTCTCTTCAGCTTCCTTGTTTCCGGGATTTCTATCCGGATGATACTTGATAGCTAGCTTTCGATAAGCCTTCTTTATATCATCTTCTGAGGCGTTCTTATCTAGCCCCAGCACTTCATAGTAATCTCTTTTCTGTGCCATATTATTGTCCTACTGCCACCTTGGCATGGCGAATCACTTTGTTGTTGAGTGTATATCCCGTAAGAACGCAATCAATAATTTTGCCTTTTTTGTCGTCTCCCATACCGGAAACCATGGCAATAGCCTCATGGAAGTCTGTGTTGAACTCGGCATCCTCGGTATCAATCTTCTTGACGCCAAGTCCTTCTAGCGATTTCATAAACTTCTTGAAGATAAGTTCCATACCTTCTTTGATGGCTTTCGGATCTTCGGTCTTATCGTCTAGAGCACGTTCAAAGTCGTCAATAATAGGGAGAATTGCAGAGATAGAACGTTCTCCACCATTCTCTATCAATTCGGCTTTCTCTTTACGAGTACGCTTTTTGTAGTTCTCAAATTCTGCAACTGTACGAAGATATTGATCGGTCAGACTATCTAACTTTTGTTGTACTTCTGTTAGAGGGTCTACTTCTTTCGGTTCTTCTGTTTTTGTTTCAGCTTCTTGAGTTTCTACATCTTCTTGTTGGTTTTCTGTAGATTCAGCACTCTGCTGGTTCTTATCCTCGTTCAGTTCTGTTTCTTTTATGTTTTCTTCTGACATCATATAAACTATTTATAAAGGTTCTATGCAAATGTTATGCCACCTTTTTGAGAAAATAAAAGATGGCATTTGGATTAGTACATAGTTGCTCTTTGGGCTTTCAACTGTTCATCGTAGATGTACTCGTCGTAACTCATCAATTTGTCTATTGTTCCTGTTGGAGTCAATTCTATGATACGATTTGCCACCGTCTCGATAAACTCATGGTCGTGACTTGAGAATAATATGTTGCCTTTGAAGTTGACTAGGTTATTGTTGAAAGCTTGAATACTTTCAAGGTCTAGGTGGTTGGTTGGGGTATCTAGTATGAGACAGTTTGCGTTTTGCAATTGCATGCGAGCAATCATACAACGCATTTTCTCTCCACCGGAAAGCACGTTGACTTTCTTCTCCACCTCTTCGCCGCTGAAGAGCATTCGGCCGAGATAGCCTTTCATCATGACTTCGTTTCCTGTACCAAATTGTCCGAGCCAGTCTACTAGATTCAAATCGCTGTCAAAGAATTCTGTGTTATCAAGAGGCAAGTAGGCCGTTGTAATGGTAACGCCCCATTTGTAGGTTCCAGCAGTAGCTTCCCTGTTGCCATTGATAATCTCAAATAGTGCCGTCATGGCTTTTGGATTATGGCTAAGGAATACTACCTTTTCTCCTTTTTCTATGTTGAAATTGACATTGTCGAAGAGTACTGTGCCATCAGCATCAACCGCTTTTAACCCTTCTACTTCAAGAATTTGGTTTCCGGGTTCACGTTCCATTTGGAAGATAATACCGGGATATTTACGGCTACTTGGGCGAATTTCTTCTACATTCAGTCTCTCTAGCATTTTCTTGCGGCTGGTGGTCTGGCGACTCTTTGCCACATTGGCAGAGAAACGGCGGATAAATTCTTCCAATTGCTTACGTTTCTCATCTGCTTTCATGCGCTGATTTTGAGCCTGACGGAGTGCCAATTGCGAACTCTCATACCAGAAACTATAGTTTCCGGAGAATACAGTAACCTTGCCAAAGTCAATATCTACAGTCTGGGTACTTACTGAGTCCAAGAAGTGACGGTCGTGGCTGACAACCAAGACTGTTTGTTCTACGTTGCCAAGATATTCTTCCAACCATTCTACTGTGTCGAGATCCAAGTCGTTGGTAGGCTCATCGAGTAGCAGGTTGTCAGGGTGTCCAAAAAGAGCTTTGGCCAACATGACGCGCACTTTTTCGTTGTTAGAAAGTTCACTCACCAACTTATCGTGTCTATCTTCTTTGATTCCGAGGTTCTGGAGTAGTTGAGCAGCTTCGCTTTCAGCTTCCCAACCATTCATTTCAGCAAACTTTTCTTCCAGTTCTGCAGCCCTGTTTCCATCCTCTTCTGTCATCTCTGGCTTGGAGTAGAGGGCTTCGCGCTCTTTCATGTTGGTCCATAGAGGCTGGTGTCCCATGAGGACTGTATCCAATACTTTGAATGTATCGTACTTGAAGTGGTCTTGTTCTAGCACAGACAGGCGCTCACCCGGACCGAGTTCTACAGTTCCCTTGTTTGGCTCAAGTTCACCACTGATGGCCTTTAATAGGGTGGACTTACCCGCACCATTGGCTCCGATGACGCCATAGATGTTACCATGAGTGAATTTTAAATTTACATCTTTATAAAGAACTCTCTTTCCAAACTGGATTGCAAGATTCGAAACTGTTATCATTTTTTGTATATACCTTATTATAATAATTGGATGCAAAGGTACTAAAAAAAAACTTACCATACAAGAGCAACGGCTCTTTCTCGACCTGCTGGTCAATGAAGAACCGTTGTACATGTGAATAGTATCATACTGATCGTTATCCTATCATCAGTTTTAAGTCTTCTTCTACAGTTGTGATACCGCCTAATCCGAAGTTGTCTACAAGTACTTTGAGTACGTTTGGCGATACAAATGCAGGAAGTGTAGGGCCGATATGGATATTTTTGATGCCTAAACTCAGCAAGGCTAATAGCACGATGACAGCCTTTTGTTCGTACCATGCGATGTTGAATGCGATAGGTAGGTCGTTGATATCGGCTGCTCCAAAGATTTCCTTTAACTTTAATGCTACAACAGCCCATGTGTAAGAGTCATTACATTGTCCTGCATCAAGTACACGTGGAATGCCGTTGATATCTCCAAGGTTCAATTTATTGTACTTATATTTGGCACAACCGGAGGTAAGGATGATGACATCTTTGGGTAATTTCTGAGCGAATTCAGTGTAATAGTTGCGATCTTTGAAGCGACCGTCGCATCCCCCCATAACAACAAACTTGCGGATGGCACCGTTCTTAACAGCTTCGACTATTTTATCGGCAAGAGCGAATACCTGGTTATGTGCGAAACCGCCGATAATTTCTCCTTGTTCTATTTCGGTAGGAGCTTCACATGTCTTGGCCAATTCTATTACTTCAGAGAAGTCCTTGTGTCCGTTAGCTTGTGTCTCAATGTGCTTCCAACCGGGGAATCCGGTAGAGTTCATCGTGAATACGCGCTCTTTATAGTTGGCGTTAGGCAATGGTGGAACGATACAGTTGGTCGTAAATACGATAGGACCGTTGAAAGTCGAGAATTCTTCTTTCTGTTTCCACCATGCATTACCATAGTTTCCTACCAAATGCTTGTACTTCTTTAACTGTGGGTAATAGTGTGCTGGTAGCATCTCGCCGTGTGTATACACATCGATACCGGTACCTTCGGTCTGCTTCAATAGGTCTTCTATGTCGTGAAGGTCGTGTCCGGAAATTAATATACCCGGCCTTTTGCCTACACCGATATTGACCTTTGTGATTTCTGGATTGCCGTATGAGCTGGTATTGGCCTTGTCTAGGAGTGCCATGACAGCCACGCCTTGCTTGCCAGTCTCTAGTACGAGGTTAAGCAGTGTATTCATTTCAGTATCTGGATCAGTAATGCCGGCCAAAGCCGCACTCATGAAGTCTGTGATGGTTTCATCCCGATAGCCGAGACGGGCAGCATGTTCGTAATAGGCAGCAATTCCTTTCAAGCCCAAAACCATAAGTTCTTTCAGCGAGCGCAGATCCTCGTTGGTATTGCGAAGTACGGTTTGTCTTTCTCCTTCTGCGTCGTATTCATTTCTCTCTCCAGTCCATTTTACTTCTTGATAATCGGGTAGGGAGATGTTGTTCTGATCCGTCAAAGTCATGAGTCGCTTCTTGAGTTCGATTCCATTATCAATGCGTTTAAGCAAAGCTTCATCGTCAAAATTCGCATTAGTGATGGTTGTAAAGAGCGCATCAACAATGAAGTCATCTACCTCTATACCAGTATTGATACCTGCTTTACTGAGTTCATGGTCTATCGTACCGATACCTCTAGTAATACTCAGTAGTAAATCCATGTATTTATTAGTCTGTGGCAATTTTCCACATACGCCTCTTAAAGTACATCCAATACCTTTTGCTGTTTCTTGACATTGAAAACAGAACATCTTATTTTCCATCATAATGTTTTAATATAATAATTGATTAATGATGGCGCAAAGATAGGTTAGTTAATGGAAGTGGATGAGTAACAATTGTTACTCAATGGGGTTAAAGAATGTTATATTTGAGTGTTGCGATAAAGTTGGTTTATTATGGAAAAGCTCATTACATGGTTTTGTGTTATCATGTGAATTCTTAGATATTGCTGAAATGCCGAGTCAGCAACGGTGAACAGGCTTTACAGCATTACTGCGATGACTAGGCAGTGATATTGCAAAGGCGTCGCAGTAATATGAGATAGATGTGTTGAATATTGGTTAGCGTCCGATTGGGGACCTAAAAACTGTTTTCTATCGTAAATCGATCACTTCTGCCGAAGGATATTCTTTAGAATTAAACGAGAAAACACTGTCTGATATCTTCTTCTTTTGGAAATTCGTGATATTGATAGTAAGCCAATTCTTTCCTTGTAACACCTTCACTTGGCTCGGAACGTAAGTCTTCTTGTTGATAAGCAGATAAAGTTCTTTGAGTGGACGTTTGGTATTTTGGGCTGTTAAATAAACTTTATAATTATTCCCTTGCGTACTGGATGACATGTTGTAGCCGCTCTTATAGATGGTCACGAATGCATAAGGATTCATTACAGCTTGCTTGGCCTCATTAGGAGTAGTGATGTTTACTTCGTTGGAACTTTTCATGTAAGTCCATTGTGTCTTTCCGTTATACCAGATTGTGGCTTGAGGGGAGTGGGCAACGAACTTATTCTTTTTAACAGTTATGGTACCACTTGTTTTCCCAATATTATCACCTGAAATCGAAAAATTAGCGCTGGCACCTCCTTTTGTATTCAATGTAGCTGCCGTCTTATCCAGTATTTGCATGGTTTGAGAGGGAGTCTGAGCTTTCAAACCTGTAAAGCAAGCTGATATAAAAAATAATAATGTGAATAGTTTCTTGTTCATATTCTTTTAGTTTTAATATGAGCAAAATTAGAAAAATACACTGTGATGAGATGAGACTTTTAGTGTATTTATCTAACTTTAAGAACTCTTGCAATAGTTTTATTGCTTTTAAGGAAATATATATCAGGCTCCGTGGAGTTGGGCAAGCAATATGTTTAGTTGGTTTTCATCTTGAATTAAGACGTCACGAGGTTTGGAACCCTGTGCCGCACCAACAATACCTACTTGCTCTAATTGATCCATTAGGCGACCCGCTCTATTGTATCCGATAGAGAAACGACGCTGAATCATGCTGGTAGAACCTTGTTGTGAAATAACGATGGCATGGGCGGCTTCCTCGAAGAATGGGTCAAGATTCTGTATGTCGGTACTACCTCCGTTGCCAACACTTCCACCTTCGTCTGATGGAGGCTCCGGTAATTCCATTGGTTCTACGGGTCCCGGCTGGTCAGAAATATAATTATTGATGTTCTCTATTTCCGGTGTGTCAACGAAGGCACATTGTACACGTACCGGTTCATTGCCATTTAAGAACAATAAGTCGCCTCGGCCGACAAGTTGATTAGCTCCTGAACGGTCGAGAATGGTTCTTGAGTCAATCTGTGAACTCACTCTGAATGCCATTCTTCCGGGGAAGTTAGCCTTGATATTACCGGTGATGATATGGGTTGTTGGACGCTGTGTGGCAATGACCATGTGGATACCTACGGCACGTGCCAACTGTGCTATACGGGCTATTGGTAGTTCAATCTCTTTGCCGGCAGTCATAATCAAATCTCCGAATTCATCGATAATGACCACGATATAAGGCATATATTCATGCCCTTTGGTCAGATTGAGTTCGTGATTGACGTATTTCTTGTTGTACTCTTTAATGTTCTTTGCTCCGGCAATCTTTAATAAATCATAGCGGTGATCCATGAGTGCGCACAGGCTCTTCAATGTCTTTACGACTTTCGTGACATCAGTGATGATTGGTTCTTCGTCGTTTTCGGGTAGACAAGCCATCATGTGAGAGGCTATCTTATGGTAGATGCTGAACTCAACTTTCTTGGGATCGACTAGCACGAATTTCAATTCGTTCGGATGTTTCTTGTAGAGTAGGGAAGTAATGATGGCGTTTAGACCAACGGATTTACCCTGGCCTGTGGCACCCGCAACAAGTAAATGGGGCAGTTTGGCTAAGTCTACCATGAACACTTCGTTGGTAATAGTCTTACCAATGGCTAATGGTAGCTCCATCTTAGTCTCTTGGAATCTCTTTGAATTGAGGATACTTTCCATTGAAACTATTTGTGGATGCTTGTTAGGAACTTCTATACCGATGGTTCCCTTGCCCGGAATAGGAGCGATAATACGAATTCCGAGAGCAGAAAGACTAAGTGCGATGTCGTCTTCTAGGTTTCTAATCTTACTGATTCTTACACCTTCTGCAGGAGTAATCTCATAGAGGGTGATGGTTGGACCTACTGTTGCTTTAATCTCTTTGATGCTGACACGGAAGCTATTAAGCACTTCTACAATACGAGCATTGTTGGCCTTGATTTCGTCCATATCCACCTGTGGACTACCTTTATCATCATACTTTTTCAATAAGTCCAATGTGGGGAACTTATATTTGGTGTATGGCTCCAATGGATTGATAGGTGTTTTCAGGATCTCTTCGATATTTAGATTCTTACCGGTAGCAGTCTCTTCTTGCTTAGCTACTTCTACTTTGAGTGTATTATCACCGGTTTCATCGAATTTTGGAGTGCTAGGATTTTTTACTTCTGGCTTCTCTGTCTTTTGCAAAGGAGCGAAATTTGTTAAATCTACTACCGGTGAAACCTTTTCTTCTTGGGGCGTTATAGTCGTAGGCTCACCATTTTTATCTTCTTCCTCTTCGTCTTCTGAGTCGGAAATCTCGGGGGATTCTGGTTCGACAGTATTTTCTTCGTGGTGCGAGAAATTTGTGACGCTGAACTTAACTTTGTTTGTGAGATACTTAACAGGGTTAAGTGCTTTCCTTATCACTTCGATAGTTTCGGCACTCAAGTAGGTAAGAAAGGTTAAAGCTACAAGCACTAAGAGAGCTGTAAGGCCCGGAGGGCCTACGACATTCTCTAATTGTTGGACGCAAAATAGCCCATGATTTCCCCCGGGATTGAAGACCTGACCACCCATGAAAGGAGTTAGGAATTTGGCAAATGTGACAGAGCCCCATATCATAACAAGCATTGTGCATAGGAACCACTTCCAAAGATTGACTCTATAAGCTCGCATCAAACGAAGACCTGCCAATATAATAAAAGCCGGAATAAGAAATGATGTGAGACCAAAATTCACTGCAATCAATTCGTATGCAATGATAGCGCCTAATGAACCACAGTAATTGGAGAACTCATGCTTGCTATTGAGCCATTCGCCCGGCCTCAAATCTTCTAGTAAACTTTGGTCGGCTTGCCCTGTGTTGAAATATGATACCATGGCAATAATCATGTATACTGCCACTATAACGAGGACTACACCTAATAAAAAGTCTGATTTTTCGCTGCCTATATTGTTTTTTAAACCGATTGCTTCGCTTATATTTTTAGGCTTACGTTCAGTTTTTTTTCTTGCCATTATGTCTTTTTGCGTATTTAAAAATTTAATTGCAAAAATAGTGTAAAAAAGTGATAACCGCCCATAAATTCATATCTTTTTTCTAATTTTGCACCCTATTAGACTTCCCTTTATGAGAAAAATCATATATAGTAAATTTGACAAGAAAGCCATTAGCCTATTGCCACCAGTCTCATTTTCGGGGCGAATCATCACAATCTTGTCTGAAGGTGAGGCTGAGAAAGCCGTAGACTATTTGCTATCAAGTAAGATTTTAGGTGTTGACACTGAGACTAGACCTGCCTTTCACAAAGGAGAGAGCCATAAAGTATCTTTGTTGCAAGTGGCAAATCATGATACTTGCTTCCTGTTTCGGCTCAATAGGATAGGAATGTGTCCACCTATTATTAGACTATTGGAGGATACTACAGTCCCCAAAATTGGTTTGTCATGGCACGATGATTTACTATCTCTACATCGGCGCACTGCTTTTGTGCCCGGTTTCTTTATCGATTTACAGGACATTGTCGGCTTGCTTGGCATTAAGGATATGAGTTTACAGAAGTTGTATGCAAATATCTTTCATGAGAAGATCAGTAAACGTCAACGACTCACCAATTGGGATGCCGATGTATTAAATGAAAAGCAGCAAGTATATGCAGCTATTGATGCGTGGGCATGTGTCAATCTTTATGAAGAAATTTCTCGTCTTATGAAGACTAAAGACTATGATTTGATAGCAAACGAAGAGGAGAAACAGGATACAGATAATAATAAAATAGCATTAAGTAGCAATTCATAATTATGCCATATAAGTCAATTTACTTAAAGAAAGGTAAAGAAGAATCATTAAAACGTTTCCATCCTTGGATATTCTCTGGGGCTATCCATCATGCTGATGAAGGTATAGAAGAGGGCGAAGTTGTACGTGTCTATACGGCAGATAAGAACTTTATTGCCGTTGGGCATTTCCAAATTGGTTCAATAGCTGTACGAGTATTGTCTTTCAAAGACATTGAAATCAACCATGATTTTTGGATCTCAAGATTGTCGGATGCACTGACTATGAGAGCGAGAATTGGTGTTGTTGGTAGTAAAAACATGACTTATCGACTGGTACATGGTGAAGGTGACTTAGTGTCGGGGCTTATTATAGATTGTTATGGGCGGACAGCTGTGATGCAGGCGCATAGTGTTGGCATTCATTTAAGTCGTTATCAGATATGTGAAGCTTTGTTGGAAGTGATGGGAAACCAGCTGGATGCCATTTATTATAAAAGCGAAACAACCCTCCCTTTCAAAGCGGAACTAGGACAAGAAAATGGCTTTATCCACGGCAGTACGGATGATGACGTGACCATAGAGAATGGTTTGAAATTCCATGTAGACTGGTTGCGTGGCCAAAAGACAGGTTTCTTTGTAGACCAACGTGAGAATAGAATGCTCTTAGAGCAATATTCTGCCGGAAAATCAGTGCTGAATATGTTCTGTTATACAGGTGGATTCTCTGTCTATGCGATGCGAGGTGGAGCCAAATTAGTCCATTCTGTAGATAGTAGTGCTAAGGCTATTGAGTTGACAAATAGAAACATAGACCTCAATTTTCCCAATGATTTGCGACATGAAGCAATCTGTGAGGATGCTTTTAAATATCTTGATCAGCATGATGATACATATGATTTGATGGTGTTAGATCCTCCGGCGTTTGCCAAACATCGTGCCGCTGTACACAATGCATTGAAAGGTTACACGCGTTTGAATGTCAAAGGATTGCAGAAAATCAGGCGTGGTGGTATCTTGTTTACGTTTAGTTGTTCGCAAGTTATTACTAAAGACAACTTCCGTAATGCTGTTTTTACTGCGGCAGCACAGGCTGGTCGCCATGTAAGAATCTTGCATCAACTTCATCAACCGGCTGATCATCCAATCAATATTTATCATCCTGAAGGTGAATATTTGAAGGGATTGGTATTGTATGTAGAATAATGAGTAGAGCACAAAGTATCTTTATTAATAAGGTTAGAGACTTTATTAGGCATGAGCATCTGCTGAATCACGATGCAACTTATCTTGTCGGATTGAGTGGTGGTCCTGATAGTGTAGCCTTATTACGTGTACTTTGTGGATTAGGATACTCTATTGAGGCTATTCATTGCAATTTTAATTTGCGTGGAGAAGAGTCGATACGCGATGAAAAATTTTGCAAAGACCTGTGTCAACAATTAAATATTAAGTTTCATACAGTCCATTTTGATACTTATGAATATGCAAAGAAGTATAAATTAAGTATTGAAATGGCTGCCCGACAACTGCGTTATAATTATTTCGAACAGTTGTTGAAAGACTTGGATGGGCAAGGTATATGTGTGGCGCATCACCTAGATGATAGTATAGAGACGTTTTTTATCAATCTATTAAGGGGTACCGGACTTCATGGACTGACTGGTATTGCTCCTCAAAATGGCCATGTGTTGCGCCCTATGCTGTGTGTGTCGCGATCAGAAATCATGGATTATCTCGCCGAAATAGGGCAATCTTACGTTGTTGACAGCTCTAATTTGGGAGACGAATACGTGAGAAATAAGATTCGACATCAAGTGATTCCACTGATGGAAAATATGAATCCTGCATTTCGGAGAAACATGTCACGTACTCTTCTATACTTATCCGGGGCGGAGAATATACAGGATGAGACTGTCAAACAAGCTGTTAATGATGTGATAGTTTCCCAAAAAGAGACGGAAATACTCATCAGTAAAACTAAGTTGCAAGAATATTTTTATGGTGAGTTTGTTTTGTTTGAATTATTAACAGCATATCAGTTCTCTCCAACGCAAATAGAAGAAATATGGCATTCTATACCGGCTGGAGTGGGAAAAAGGTGGAGTTCTTGTGATTGGGGATTACTGATAGACCGCCAATATTTGATACTCTCGATTGCAATGTCCCAAGATTTACAAAGGAAAATAAAAATTCCGGAGAATGGAGTATATGTTTGGGATGAGCAAAAGAAGTTCAAATTCTCTGAATGTAAATATGATGAGAGCTTCATTATTAGCCGAGAACGCAATAGGGCAACATTGGATTTCAATAAAACAGCCTATCCGTTGACGGTGAGGTATGCTGTTACAGGCGATCGGTTTGTCCCATTTGGTATGGCAGGTTCTAAGCTTATAAGTGACTATTTGACCGATAAGAAGCGCACACGATTCCAAAAAGAAGTGCAATTAGTCGTGGAAGATGCCAACGGGAAAATCATATGGTTGGTAGGAGAGAGAACGGATAATAGGTTCAGAGTGAGCACATCTACCACAACTTGTCTTTGTATAGAGGTCTTAGAATAAATATTCTGTCATATATAAAA
>NZ_JRPT01000078.1:0-16784 GCF_000762865.1 Prevotella sp. S7 MS 2
ATCCCGAACTCGCGTATATATAGTCCTTATATATGGGGGCCGTGAGCGGTTATTGGTCTTTAGTAGTTTCTCCGCATAAAGATTTTTGCCGTTATCTATCCTTGCATTCCAGCTTCTTTGATTCATAGAGAAGAGATTGGAATAAGTAGTAAAGCTCTCTTTTCCTTTTGTTGGAGATTAGGGTGAGGCTGTTGCAGCGCCTCTCCACTCTTGCTGTCTCACCCTTTCAGTATTGCTGTTCAGCCTCGGCAGGAAGATTGCGGAGCCTTGGCAGCAAATTCATAGAAACTTTATTGGCTATGAATATCATATATATAGCAAGATGAAACCCCTGATATTGATAGCTACTAAACTTATAAATCTTCACTATCTGCAATGTCCCTGTCTTGTATTTTAAGAAGTATGAGAGTGTTAAGGGAGGTTTTCAGGGCGCTTTACTCATAAATGAGGATTGTGTGAATAAGAAAAAGTACATATCTTTGCAACAATCACTTAGTGATTGGAACTTATTATTTAACTGAATATATAGAGGCACGGGACGACTAGAATCGCTTCCGTGTTTTCTTTTTATAAGCCAATATGCGATGAAAAGTGCAGAGAATCAGACGCTAGTTTGGAGTTTTCGACTAAAAAATATAAATTTGTAGATTGCTTATTTCTAGCTTATGATACGACTGATACTATTAACCGACTTTACCGAAGGCTTCTCCCACCGGTTGCTACAAGGCATTTTGCGGTACGCCAAAAAGCTGTCGCACGATGCTTGGGTGGTTTGTCGTATGCCTCCATCGTATAAAGAGAAGAATGGTATTCAGGGCGTGGTCGACTGGGCTTTAAACTGGAAAGCCGATGCCATCGTGGGACAATTCAATCACGACGAAGATGTGGAGCTGTTTGCCAAGAACGGTATTTTGGCCGTAGCACAAGACTATAAACAGCGGTTCTCACAGCTCTCCAACATCACAAGCGACTACATCACAACGGGTCGTATGGTAGCACGTTATTTCCTCGGCAAGGGCTTTCGCCACTTCGCTTTCTGCGGTTATGAAGACACGGTGTGGAGCGATGAGCGGTGCGAGGGGTATTTCCGGTGTATCGAGGAAGCCGGTTTTGCCGACCATTTCTATACCTATAAGAAGCAGATATTGGAGACGCTGTGGTATTATGACTCCTCCACGCTGACCGAATGGCTCAAGTCTTTGCCACCCCACACGGCTCTCTTCTGCTGCGACGATAACCAAGGCAACAAGATAGAGGAGGCCTGTAAGTCGATAGGCATCTCTATTCCGGGCGACATTGCGGTAATGGGAGTAGACAACGACGAGGTGATATGCGAGCTTTCCGACCCTACACTGTCGAGCGTGAACTTGGATATCGAGACCGGCGGATACCTGACGGCACGGCTCATAGCCGAACACCTGAAGACCCCGGAGGCTCCACTGCACGATGTAGTGATACAGCCGACGGCCATCGTGAGCCGCGATTCCACCAATCTCTTTGCTACCGACGACCCTTATGTGTTCAAGGCACTGGAGCTGATACATCGCAATATCTGCACACAACTCACGGTAAGCGACCTGCTGAAAGAACTTCCACTGTCGCGACGACTGCTCGAAATGAAGTTCAAACAGGTCACCGGGCAATCTATCTATAACTATATCACCGGCAAACGCATCGACCTTTTCGCCCGTATGTTGGAAGAAAGCGACACGCCAATCAAGGAGTTGGCTTCTACAATGCATGTGGGTAACTACAGCAGTTTGATGAGTCTGTTTAAGAAGATGAAAGGTTGTACACCCTCAGAATATCGCAATCAGCACCGATAATCGTCTTTGTGCGCAATTCATGTACTAAATTACGCAAATGCGTAACTTCTATATAATCCAACCTTGTTATATTTGCAATCGGACTATTAACTATGCCTTTAATACCTACCTAAATGACGAAAAGAATCTATTATCTGTTAACCACGTTTCTACTGTTGCTTCCTATGGGGCTGACAGCAGCCAGCGTTTCAAAGGATTATGCCAAATATGTAGATCCGCTGATAGGTTCCGATGGACACGGACACGTGTTTGTGGGTGCCAATGTGCCTTTTGGTGCCGTACAGCTAGGACCTATGAACATCTATAAAGGTTGGGACTGGGTGTCGGGCTACCATTATAGCGACAGCATCATCATCGGGTTCAGCCACAATCATCTCAGTGGTACGGGCTGTTCAGACCTTGGCGACGTCAGTCTGATGCCTTATACAGGGACAGAACGTACCCTGCGTGGTGAGCAAAACAACATTAAAGGTTCTGTGGCCTCTTATTTTAAGCACAGCAATGAGCGTGTATCACCGGGCTATTATGCCGTAAAGATGGACAATGGAGTAGATGTAGAACTCACTTCTACCGAACGTGTGGGGCTACACCATTATATATATAAGGAGGCAGGAACGCCGCGTGTGCTAGTCGATTTGGTCAACGACATCGACAGCCGGGTATACGAATCGTATATAAGAAAGGTAGACGACTATACCATCGAAGGCTATCGGTTTGTGAAAGGATGGTCTCCATTGCATAAGACCTTTTTCTATTTGAAGACCGATCGTCCTATCCATGCACTTCGATTGTACGCAGGTGACAAATTCGTATGCACCGATGAGCTACAGACACAAGGCGTGAAAGGCGTCATGACGTTTGCCGATGATACGCGAGAGGTAAATATCAAGGTAGCTCTTTCGTCGGTGAGTTGCACTAATGCACGCATGAATATGGAGGCCGAAGCACCTGTATGGGATTTCGACAGAGTGCATCGCGCTGCTGTGGAGAAGTGGAATCAAGAGCTTGCCTGCATCGATATAGATGGTACGCAGATGCAGAAGACCATCTTTTATACCGCCCTCTACCACATGATGATAGCTCCCAATCTGTATTGCGACGTCAATGGCGACTTCCGAGGTATCGGAGATAAGGTGATGACGGGCAATCAGTTCCGTAATTACACCATCTTCTCTACATGGGATACTTACCGCACCTTGCATCCACTTTTCACCATCATCAAGCCCGAACGAGTGCCCGATATGGTGAACTCGATGCTGAGCATCTACGACCAAAACGGCAAATTACCTATTTGGCCGCTCCATGCAGGCGAGACCAACTGCATGCCCGGCTACAGCTCGGTACCTATTATAGCCGACGCTTATCTAAAAGGTATCGGTGGATTTGATGCCCATCGCGCCCTCGACGCGATGATAGGGACTGCCACTAATCCCGCCCAAAACGGCATATCGCTGCTCATGAAGTACGGTTATATACCTGCCGACTCGCTACAGGAAGCCACTTCTATTTCGCAGGAATATGCTGCCGACGACTGGAGTATCGCCCTTATGGCCAAGAAGATGGGGCGTATGGACGACTACAAGACCTTCATCCGCCGCGGCCATGCATACGAACACTACTGGGACAAGCGCATCAACAAGATTCATCCGAAGATGGCCGACGGCTCATGGTACGAGCCTTACGACCCGTTCTCGGCCGAACACCATGGCAACGTGGGCGACTTTACCGAGGGAAACGGTTGGCAATACACCTTCATGGTGCCGCAAAACCCTGACGGACTAGTGGCTCTACACGGCGGAGATGAGGCTTTCGTGAAGAATCTGGACTCGCTCTTCGTGGCCGAAGGCGACCTCGGAGCTACGGCAGCGCCCGATGTTTCGGGACTCGTAGGGCAATATGCGCACGGCAACGAACCCAATCATCATATACCATATTTATATGCTTATGCCGGCACACAGTGGAAGACGGCCGCCCGTGTACGCATGTTGCAGAAGGAATTCTACACAGCTAAACCCGACGGACTGTGTGGAAACGAAGATTGCGGACAGATGTCGGCATGGCATGTCATGTCGGCTCTGGGCTTCTATCAGGTCAATCCGTCGAACGGAGTGTACGTGTTTGGCAGTCCGGAATACCGTCGTGCCTCTGTCAAGTTGCCCGGTGGGAAGACATTTACCGTCGTTGCCCGCAACAACAGCGACCGGCATGTGTATATCAAGAGCGCGAAACTCAACGGTAAACCCTACACAAAGGCTTTCATAACCTATCAAGATATCATGAGAGGAGGGACGTTGGAATTCGTCATGAGCGACCGTCCCAACAAGCGATTCGGCCAAGCTCGCGCTGCCAGACCTAAGAGTGCGGAGTGAGAAACCGAAAAGCAATTCATAACAAAAACCTTAGTATATAATTTTAACCAACCTTACTATTAATGAAAAAGAGCAATTTTGTATTAGAGGGCAAGCATCGGCTATTGGGAATAGCTGCCTTGTCATCCCTTACACTGGCTGTACCGATGGTCGCATTTGGCCACGGTTCGGTTTCGACAAGTGTTGTACAGCAAAACGAACGTACAGTAAAGGGTGTAGTAAAGGATTCTCAGGGAGAACCCATTATTGGTGCAACCGTCACGGTTGTAGGTAAGACTGGTGGTACTGTAACTGATATTGATGGCAAGTTCCAGCTACAGGCAGCACGTAACAGCGAACTTAAGATTTCTTCTATCGGCTTTGTCTCACAAACAGTAAAAGCCACTTCGGACAACCTTAACGTCATCTTGAAAGACGACAACCATTCATTGAACGAAATCGTGGTGATAGGTTATGGCAGCCAGCGCAAGCAAGACCTCTCCACAGCCGTATCTTCGGTGAAGCTGGATCAGTCTATGAAGAGCCGTCCGGCCAACATCGCTTCCATGCTACAAGGCCAGATGCCGGGCGTCATGGTGCAGAACAACGGAGGCGACCCGCTTGCTGAATCATCGCTATCTATCCGCGGACGCGGTTCGCGCGGTACGGATGACAGCTACAATAGCGGCGATGGTGTACTCTATGTTGTCGACGGTGTACCCGGCGCACCATACAATGTGGAAGACATCGAGAGCATCACTGTGTTGAAAGATGCCGCTTCGGCAGCCATCTATGGTGCGAGTGTAGGTTCGGGCGGTGTGGTAGTCATCACCACAAAGCAGGCCAAAGCCGGCAAGATAAGAGTAAACTTGAATGTCTCAAAGGGTTTCAAAGCAGCCATGAATAAGCCCTCTACGCTGACATCGGAGCAGTATAATCAAGTGTGGAGCGACGCAGTGAGATTGTATGGAGGCTCATTGCCACTGACAGCCGACGCTACGAAGTATCCTTACGGGGCCGTAACACGTACCGACTGGGTGGATGCTATCTTCCGTCCCGGCTACTTGGAACATTACGCCCTGTCCCTGTCGGGAGGTAGCGAAAACCTGAAGGCATTCACTTCGTTCAACTTCGACAGAGACAAAGGTATCTTGCTGAACACCTTTGCCCGCAAGTTTGGCGGCAAAGCCAATGTAGACTTCCAGATATCCAAGGCCGTGAAGTTCAGCGAACAAGTCACTTATCAGTTCTCAGACGGTCAAGGCAATGTCAACACCGGACACGAGGGAGCATTGGCAAACTCTATTTTCTTCCCGCGTTCGGCAACGGTTTACGACTATGACAAGGAAGGAAATGTAGTGCTGGACAGCCGAGGTGCTCCGCTTTATCATGGCACATTACCCCGCTGGGCAGCTGCCGAGGGCATCAGCGGATACGGTGAATTCCGCAACCCTGTGGCTCTTCTGGAGCGTCTGGACCAAAAACGTCCGTCGCATAAACTCTATTCTACCTCCACGCTGGAGGTTAAACCGATGGCAGCCTTGACGTTGAAGTCGCAGTTTACGGCAGGTATTGTCTCCAACGAGTTCGACGAATTCGTGCATAAAGTGCCGGAACCGGGAAACCCCTCTAACGAGAACAGACATAATATAGAGCACTCTAACCAGTACAACTGGCTGTGGGAGACGACAGCCACCTATGCCCAAGTGTTCGGAGAGCACCACATTAGTGCCATGGCCGGATATACCATGAAGTATGATAAATACAAGATGTATGGTGTATATACATCGGGTTATGATCTGGAAGACCGCCACTCTTCTACTCTCGGACAAGCGAGTGATTGGTCGAAGTATAAACCTACGGAAGAGATTTGGGAAGAATCGCTCATCTCTATGTTCGGCAGGGTGGGATATTCTTGGAACGACCGCTATTTTGCTACGGCCAGCTTGCGTCGCGATGCATCTTCAAAACTTTACAAGGACAATAACTCCGGCATCTTCCCGGCGGCGTCTGCATCGTGGAAAATTTCTTCCGAGCCGTTCTTTGCACCGCTGAAGTCTACCATCAACATGCTGAAATTGCGTGGTAGCTGGGGACAAGTGGGTAACGTGGCATTGGTACCCCGCTACTCATGGAACGTACCGATGGGTAATACAGACTATCCGGTAATCTATGGTAAGATGCTGGCCAAAGAGGCATATGGTACTTATGCCAAGTCTATAGGTACGAAGAACCTGAAGTGGGAAACCACTGAACAGTGGGGTGTAGGTCTGGATCTGGGCATGTTCAACAACGAGTTGACCATTACCGTAGACTACTTCAACAAGCGCACCAAGGATTTGATAGAGCGCGTACCGGTAGCCTCTGTATCGGGTATCGAGATAGAACCATATGGAAACATCGGCGATGTAGTGAACCGCGGTTGGGAATTTGGTGCATCATACAATAAGAAGCTGGGCGATTTCTCATTTGGTTTGAATGCCAACCTCTCTACCGTTCACAACGAAGTGTTGAGCCTTGGTTCGCGCGAAACGCTGGAACACAATGTCGTAGTGAACAGCCAACGGCCGCTAAGATCTACCGTCGGGCATGCATGGTACTCTTATTATGTATTGAAGACAGACGGTATCTTCCAGTCGCAGGAAGAAATCAACAGCTATAAGTGGACTGATCCTAAGACCGGTCTTACCAAGCTGGTGCAGCCAAATGCCAAACCCGGCGACCTGAAATATGTAGATTTCAACCAAGACGGACAGATAAACTCCGACGATAACCAGTATATGGGCAGCTACATGCCGAAGATAACGTTTGCCTTCGGTGGCAATATGGCTTACAAAGGTTTCGACTTCAGTTTCCAATTCCAAGGTGTAGGAAAGTCTACTATCTACAATGCCTTCAAGCAGATGGCGCTGACCGGACGCCAGCAAGGAGGTAATATGCTGAGCGATATACTCAATGCTTGGGACTATGACAAGAATTCCGGTATCCCTCGTCTGGCACTGGTTGACGATAGCAACGGTAACTTCACCAACCCATCCGACTTCTATCTGGAGAATGGCAGTTACTTGCGCCTGAAGAATGTAACCCTTGGTTACACCCTACCGCAGGCTTGGTTGAGAAGTATCGGACTTGGTAATTCTACCCTGCGTCTATACATGAATGCTGAGAATCTGTTCACGGCAACCGACTATACCGGCATTGATCCGGAAGTAGGCAACTTCGGTTTGGACGGTGGTACATATCCTATAGCTCGTACAATAACCGTAGGTTTGAACTTTGGTTTCTAATATTACCCTTAAAACATAATAAGATGAATACTTTGAAAATAAAAAATATGATCCTGACAGCTATGGCAGTGACCTGCCTGAGTAGCTGTAATGACTTCTTGGAGTATGAACCCTACGGGCTTCAGGGGTCTGTAAACTTCTGGAAGACGGAATCAGACGTGCAGAAAGCATTGGACGCTTTTCACGCATTTACGTATGAAGAAGGCGTAACGGGGCGTGGTTTCATGTGGTTCGAGAACTGTAGCGACAACATGGTTACAGGCCGTAATCAGGCAGAAGCTCGCCAGATTAAGAACTTCCAGATGTCTGCTTCGAACGGTCGAGACGCCAAAGACAACTGGCCGGCAATGTATCAGCTCATCGCAAAAGCCAATGATGTGCTGCGCAACGTACCCGGTATGGACGTATCAAGCGAGGTGAAGAACAAGGCCATAGGGCAAGCTCGCTTCTACCGCGCCTTTGCTTATCTGTGGCTGTCTCCTTTCTATGGGGACAATGGACCGAACGGCGGACTGCCTATTGTGACCGAGAAGACACCCACGGCGGAGATAGATCAGCCGCGTCCGGCATCGGTATTGGCCAACTACGATATGATTATCGAAGACATGAAGGCGGCCGGAGAGCTGTTACCTGCTTTCTCTCAATTGGCGGAAGACGATTACGGGCGTCCTCATAAGGCTGCCGCGTGGGCCTTTGCTGCACGTGCTGCCCTCTATGCTGCGCAGTGGAATCCTAAATACTACGACACAGTGATAGAGTATTGTGATAAGGTGATGGGGCTTACCGGTAGCGATAAGCGTGCCTTGTATCCTGATTTTACAAAGCTGTTCCGTCCCGAAAACAACTTCAGTTCAGAGTATATCTTCTCCTTATTGGGCAATGCCACCGAGGGACCTAAGTTCCATGGCATGTCGTTCGAGAATGGCGGATGGGGTTACTACAACACTTGGGGATACTTCCAGCCCACAATGGAGCTCTACAATGCGTATGAAGCGGGAGATGTTCGTCGCGATGCCACCATCTTGTCTCCCGGCCAACATATCACATTTATAGGCCGTAACATTCATTTCGGAGTCAATCCTCAGAAGATATCAAGCCAGTCCGGTATGACATTCCGTAAGTTCATGTCTCCCTTCGAGGCTGCCGATTGCATTGGTAAGACACTGAATCCTAACGGAAACAATGCTAGTAACACCCTCGGAACCGTGCTGATACGTTTTGCAGATGTACTCTTGATGAAGGCAGAGGCCTTGATCTGGTCTAAGGGCGAAGGCAATGCCGAGGCCAAGAATCTGTTGAATCAGATTCGTCAGCGTGCCGGTCTGCCTGCTAACAGCGGAGCCACAAAGGAGCAATTGAAGAATGAGCGTCGTTGCGAACTGGCATTTGAGTTCCAGCCCAGCCGCCATTTGGACTTGGTAAGATGGGGCGATGCAAAGGCCACTTATGCGAAACCGCTTCATGGTTTAAAAACAACGAACGACGGAACACAGATTATCAGTCGTAAGATAGTGGAAATCTGGGAGTCTCGTGTGTTTGATCCGGTGAAGAATCAGGTATTCCCTATTCCTTCGGCAGAAGTGAATAAGAGTAAGAACCTTACTCAGAATCAAGGTTATTAATATAAAAATTAAGAAGCAAATGAAATTAAGAAATATCATCTCTGCAGCCATCTTCCTGTTTGCTCTTCCCCTGTCTATGATGGGACAAGACCAACTGAAGATTGTCACATTCAACATCCGGTCGTTCGAACCCAACTTCGATTTGCAGCCGTATGCCGACAAGTTGAAATCCGAAACGCCCGATATCATCTGTCTGAACGAGGTGGAGAACAGGAGTTCTCGCCAGCAGAAGGACGGAAAATACAGAGATATGGTTGCGGAATTGGCCAACAAGTTGCGTATGTTCAATGTTTATGGCTATTCGTATAATCTCTCTAACAAGGACGGAAAGTTGCCTGAGGCACAGTTCCGTTACAGTACCAACGAGCTTTATGGCAATGCCATCTTGAGCAGATACCCCATTATGTCGGTACAGGCCATACAGTTGCCTCGCCCGGCAGGCTCTGCCGACCAGCGCGGTGTGGTGACTGCCGACATCTTATTGCCTTCTGGTAAGATGATACGCGTGGCATGTTCCCATCTCGACCATATGGGTGGCCAGCTTGAGCAGGCCGAAGTCCTCGTTACGGACAAGGTGAAGAGCACCACCATTCCCACCATCCTTTGCGGTGATATGAATATGGGGCCCGGCTCGGTTGTCATCAATAAGTTGCTTACTGCGTACGATCGCTTGGACAGCAACGAGGGAACTTTTCAGCATGTTGCCAAAATTGACTTCATTCTCGGTTCTAAAGGCCATTGGAAGATGAGCGAGTGTCGTGTGCTTGATAACTATCAGGGCAGGCTTGAACTTTCCGACCACTGCCCTGTAGTCTCTGTTGTTTCACTTAAATAAAGTAATAATAAAATGAAAAACAAGTATATTTCTATAGCGTTCTGCCTTGGTTGTATGTTGCTGTCTTCATGTATCAAAGAAGACTGGGGCGTCATTCCACAGAACGAAAGCATGGCAGAGAATGGCAACGAATGGAATAAGAACAAGACCATAGATGTTTATTTCGTCACCGATTTGAAAGATCAGCAGGCCAATAATATCCCGGCTATTGCCGATTACTTGAAGACAACGAAAGACTTTTCGATTGCCGTTGTCGACCGTACCGACGTAGAATACTATTCATGGGCGGACTATACGACGAACCATTCCACGGAGTTGATGCTTGCCGCAAATCGTTTTAGCACATTCGCTTTCAATCGCTATACCGATATGAATATCGAAGGTAGCACCGTATTATTCAATCATAAGATTAATTCGGCTACCAGTTTTAAGGTCACCGACGATTGCTATATCCAGTTTGTTCCGGTCTTGGCTAAGTCTAATGTCGAGACTCCGGTAGATATAGAGGTGCCGTTTGCAACCACCAGATTCAATAGCGAAGACCAAGTTTCGGCTGCTACCGAAGCCCTCAAATCGTTATCCGACAATACCCATCAGGCTGTTATCATCGGTACAGTGAAGACCACTGCCGTAGAAAAGTTGAAAGCTGTGGCCGAATCTATATCCGGCTATGCCTATACGCCGGTCATCAAAGACGAATCGAATGCTTACTCTCTGTTCATGATAGCTCCCAAGTCATGGGTACTTCGCGAGACAGAGATGAAGTCTACCGGCGGTAGCAATGCTTACCACTTGTCTATCGAGGCAAGCGTAGAATAACCATCATGAGGGGGAGACGGGACCGTTGGTGCCGTCTCCCCCTATGTTTTATAACCTCATTTGATATGAAGAGAAATATTACATTTGCTTTCATGCTGTTGTTTTCAGCAGCTCTCTTTGCGCAAACCACTCAAACCTATATTTTAGACAAGCCTTACAAGGTAGAGCGCATCGCTCCGCCGAAAGGCAAGAAAGTGAAGAATGTCATCCTGATGATAGGCGATGGCATGAGCCTCATGCACATCTATTCGGCTTGGACGGCCAACCGCGGCCATTTATGGCTCGAGAATGCACAGTATACAGGACTTTCCAAGACTTATTGTACCAACAAGTTGATTACCGATTCGGGTGCTGGTGGAACGGCATTAGCCACTGGTCATAAGACTAAATACCATGCTGTGGGGGTCGATCCCGATGGCAAACCGTTGGAATCTCTTTGTACCTTGGCCAAGAAAAAGGGATTGGCAACAGGTATCGCCGTCACTTGCCGACTATGGGATGCCACACCTGCCGACTTCCTCTGCCACAATATAGACCGCGATCAAGAACAAGAGATTACCGCAGATTATGCCAATGTCGACGTAGACTACGTATTTGGAGGTGGTGCTAAGTTCTTTGAACATCGCGACGATGGCCGCAATATCTTCAACGAATTGCAACAGAAAGGGTATCATATCTCCCGTTCGTGGAACGATTTGCAGCAGTGGAACGGCGGTAAAGTGTTTGCCGTGCCTTACGATGTAGACACACCGCTGCCCGACGAACGTGGCGATCTCTTGGCAAGGGCATCTATGAAGGGCATTGAACTGATGAATCGAAACAAGAAGGGATTCTTTATGATGGTCGAAGGGTCGCAACTCGACGATTACGGACACTTCAACCAGCTTGATATGTTGATGAAAGAAACCCACGATTTCGACCGTACCATTGGCCGTATCATGCAATGGGCCGCACAAGACGGTGAGACCCTTGTCGTCGTAACTGCCGACCACGAGACCGGTGGACTTACCCTCTTGGGAGGTGATTTAGCGCAAGGCAAGATAGAGTGCAACTTCTCTACCAAGAGCCACTCAGGCGTTATGGTTCCTGTCTATGCCTTCGGTCCCGGCTCGGAGAATTTCTCCGGCTTCATGGAGAACAGCGATATATTCTGGAAAATCAAGAAACTCATGAACCTCTAACAGCTATTTTGGAATGAGAAAAGTTACCATCATCACAGCCTTATTGCTACAATGCAATCTCTATATGGGCGCACAAAACCTGATACCATCGGGATCTCCGCTCTACAAACTGCCGTATAAGAACACCTATATCATGCAAACCTTGGTGGCCGAGAATAGTTATCGCACCGCCAAAATGGTGCGTACGAAGCCCGGAACCTTTGAACAGGCGCGTCGTATCTTACCCAATCCGCACTGGGAAGGACATGCCAAGGAGATAGAGATGTATTGGAAGGCGTGGCAGATAGGCATATCCAACATCTCACAACCGCTGGATGATTCCGGCTTCATCACGAGTTACATCGGGCCGGCCTACAATGGTAACATCTTCATGTGGGACGATGCCTTCATCACCATGTTCTGTCGGTATGGTCGTAACTTTTTCCCATTCCAGAGTACGCTTGATAATTTCTACGCCAAACAGCATCCCGATGGTTTTATTTGTCGAGAGATACGTGCCGACGGAAGCGATTGTTTCAGTCGTTACGACCCCACCAGTACCGGTCCGAACATCCTTCCATGGTCCGAATGGATGTATTATCAACAGACAGGTGACGACAATCGACTTAACAAAGTGTTCCCCGCTTTGGCGGCATATTATAAATGGTTGAAGCTCAATCGCACGTGGCGCAACGGCATGTATTGGTCTAGTGGATGGGGAACAGGCATGGACAACATGCCGCGAGTGCCTGAAGGCTACAATACTATCTATAGTAATGGACACATGATATGGCTCGACGCTTGTCTGCAACAAATTATGATGGCCAATATTCTACTCAAGATGGGCTTCTATTTGGAGCGTTGGCAAGAGATAGAAGACTTTGAAGACGATATCAAAAAGCTCTCGGCTTACATCAATCGGAATATGTGGAGCGAGCGCGATAAGTTCCTCTACGACCAGTTCGACAACGATAGTCTGAGCACTACACAGGGCATTTATGCCTATTGGGCGCTACATACCGATGTGCTACCCAAGTCTCGTCTCGACGCGCTCGTGGCTCATTTGCAAGACACGGCCAAGTTTAATCGTCCGCATCGCGTACCGTCTTTGGCGGCCGATAATCCTAAATATCGCACCAACGGACGCTATTGGGAAGGTGGCGTGTGGCCGGGAACCAATTATATGGTGGTCAGTGGACTGTGGGACAAGGGGTATCTAGACCTCGCACGCAGTATCGCACGCAATCACTACGATAATGTGTTGAAAGTCTATGAGAAGACCGGTACGTTCTGGGAGTACTATGCTCCGGAGTCGGCCGAGCCGGGATTCATGGCTCGTAAAGACTTTGTGGGCTGGACAGGATTGCCGCCTATCTCTTATCTTTTAGAGTATATCTTTGGCATTCATACCAATGCTGTGGAACGACAGATGACCCTTGACGTCACATTGACCGATGGTTACGGCATCTCGCGCTATCCTTTTGGCGAGAAAGGCAGTGTGGATATCAATGTGGCTCGTCGTTCATCGACCACCGATAAACCCCGTATAAACATTCAATCTACCGCACCTTTCACGCTTACCGTGCTTTGGGGTAATGGGCAGAAAGCCACTTATAATGTGAAAGCAGGTACCAATAAATTCTAATTTGATGAAAATTACATATCTTATCATGGCCTTGGCCATGACCGTAAACATAGCGCATGCCGAACGAAAGAGCGATGAATGTACTGTCATCATCGCTTCCGACCTACACTTCGACATGCCTCCTGAGACCGATCAATACGTGAATGTCTTGGCCATGAACCGTTTGGGAGCACAGCAGAAACACGTAGACGGACTCTTGCTTTTGGGCGATTTGTGCGACAAAGCACATCCCGACATCCTCAATCTTTTCCGCCAACGCTATGAGAAAGGAACGGGCGAGCGTACCATCCACTACGATGTGTATCCTACACTAGGCAATCACGATGTGGCACCGGCCAAAGGTCGCCCTTATACCGACCGTTCAGGCAATGAGATTAACATGAATTACATGGACTCAATACTCCATCGTAAGTTGCAACAAAAGCAGATATTAAACCTCGACGAATCAAGCCTCAGCTACTCTTTCAATCTAGGTCATGTGCATTTTGTGAACTGTCAGCTCAGTGCTGGCGAGACTTCTTATTGCCAAAGCAACTTTGAATGGCTCGAAAACGACTTGCAAAAATATGCTTCGCATGGCGAGCCGGTAGTCTATATGCAGCACTATGGCTTCGACGACGACGGACTTACATGGTGGGAAGAGACCAACCGCGACCGATTGATGGAGTTGCTCGGTCGGTATAATCTTGCCGGTTTTTTCGTTGGGCACGCCCATGCCGCCACCCTACGATACTATCGTAAGACGCCTATTTTCCAAGTTAACAACGGTTGGAAAGACGGCGATGGGCAGTCATCGTTCGTATTATTAGACATCAAAGGAAACCAAGTCACCGTGAAGAATTATCGCATAGAAGATAAGCAGGGACATGTTCGCCTCGAACAGCCCGTTCTTCGCATGACAGCACCGGTAAATCGATAACTCCATGTCAACAATCGCAATAGATTTAGGTGGCACTAACATCCGTGCAGCCCGTGTAGATAACGGCATTATTTTGGCACAGAATACGGTTGAATGCAAGGCCGATGGCACACAGCAAGAGGTGCTCGACCAGATATTCGAGCTGATAGATGCGGTCGTCGACGACTCGGTAGAGCGCATAGGCGTAGGAGTTCCGTCGGTGGTCGACTATCGGTCGGGTACCGTTTTCGACGTTCAGAACATCCCTTCGTGGCGCGAGGTGCATCTCAAAGCGTTGATGGAAGCACGCTATCACATCCCTGTATCGGTGGATAACGACGTGAACTGCTACGTACTGGGCGAGAAACACTTTGGTATAGCCGCTCCCTATGATAGCTTTGTTGGCATCACACTGGGCACAGGTGTGGGAGCTGGTATCTTTGTCGATGGTCGCTTGTATCGTGGACACAACACCGGTGCCGGCGAAATAGGTTGTCTTCCTTATCTTCAAGGCAACTACGAACAGTATTGTAGCAGCCAGCTCTTCAAGCAGATGAGGCTTACCGGCTACGAGCTATCGCGGAGTGCGGCACAAGGTAATACCGATGCTCTCCGCATTTGGCAGGTGTTTGGTCAACATTTGGGAAAACTCTTGCAAGTGATACTCTACACCTACGACCCACAGGCCATCGTCATCGGTGGCGGTATAGCGGCTTCGGCTCCTTATTTTGAGGATGCCATGCTGGCCTCAATGCGCCACGGTTTCCCTTATCCACATGTGGCCGAGCGTGTCAAAATACATTTTTCTACCTTGCAACACAGTAATTTGCTGGGTGCCTCGACATTATAATCAATCTTTTATGTTACGCAAAATTCTTTTCATATTATCGTTTTTAACGACCACAGTCTACGCACAACAACGCCTCATGTTCCACAATGGGACGTTCAAAATAGCACAGTTCACCGACATTCATTGGGATGAGAAATCGCCTAACTGCCCTCAGACCATCGCAGCCATCAACTCTGTAATAGCCGATGAGCATCCCGATATGGCCATGTTGACGGGCGATATAGTGACCGAAAAGCCGGGTGTGCAGGGTTGGAAATCAATTATAGCCATCTTCGAGCGTGCCCGATTGCCCTTCGCCGTGATGATGGGCAACCACGATGCCGAAGTAATGGACAAAGATTCTATCTACACCATGCTGCTGGCTTCGCCTTACTATGTGGGCAAGCGAGGCGATACCGACATCTTCGGGCGCGGCAATTGTGCCATTCCTGTGTATGGCGGACAGGGCATCGAGGCCTTGCTTTACTGCTTGGATTCCAACGATTACCAGCCTGTGAAGGAGTTTGGACATTACGACTGGATTCACTTCGACCAAATACAGTGGTATCGCGAGCAGAGTCGACGATTCACTCAAGCGCATGCAGGCAAGCCGCTGCCGGCCTTGGCATTCTTCCATATCCCCTTGGTAGAGTATAAGGACATGCTCAAAGCAGGCACTTATCTAGGCCATTATGAGGACGAAGGCGTGGCATCGGCCAAGTTGAACAGTGGTATGTTCAATGCTTTTGCTGAACAGGGCGACGTGATGGGCGTGTTCACTGGGCACGATCACAGCAACGACTTGATAGATACGTATAGCACCATCGCCTTGGCGTACGGCAGGGTGAGCGGATTCGACGCTTATGGTAAGCTGCCACGAGGCGGCAGAATCATCCAACTTTACGAGGGAAAGCGTAAGTTCGATACGTGGATTCGCGCTGCCGGCAAGCAAGAAGACATCTTCTACTATCCTTCGGGCATCACTTCGCGCGACGAAGAAATACTCCCCTTCTTGGCAGGAGTGGATAGAAAACCGCGCCGACAGGGTGTGGCCTACACTTACTATGAGGGCGTGTGCAAGAAGATTTCGCAAATATCGCATTGCATGCCTATAAAGTCGGGCAAGCTACCCAACTTCTCTCTTGCGCCGGCGAGGATTCCCGATCATTTCGCTTTTGAATTCCGCGCCTTCATCAAGATAGACAAACGCGGTGTATATAAGTTCTATACCTATAGTGACGATGGCTCACAACTGTTCATAGATGGTAAGTTGCTGATCGACAACGATGGTGGTCACAGCGCTCGACGAGTAGAAGAGAAGGTGGCACTCGAAGCTGGTTACCACGAAATACGCATCCCCTATTTTGAAGATTACATGGGGCAGACGCTCGAAGTGGGCTATGCTAGTCGCGACATAGAGGAGACTCTCATCCCCGACAGCGTCTTGTTTGTGGAGTAAAAGAGAGTACTTATCTACTCAAAGACTTACAAACTTCATCCTCTTTTATCTTCCCT
>NZ_JRPT01000079.1:0-10649 GCF_000762865.1 Prevotella sp. S7 MS 2
TCTGCAAATATTTTAAGCGGCTGACGGGACAAACACCGCATGATTATCGCATAACACAATAACTTATCAACTCAAAAACTCATGAACTAACAAACTCAACCAATAACTTATAAACTCAAGAACTCACCAACTAAAACCTAAACTCGTCTACTTGTCAACTCAAAACCGTCTCCCTCCCCTTTTGGGGAACCATCGGTCATCGACCGAATAGTCGCTGTCGGCTCAGCCGGTGCGACGGTAAACGAGGGAGGTAATGGCGTGGGTGGGGCTGTAGAGGAGCGGAGAGAGGTTGCTGCAGCGGCTTCTCAGCACTTCTGCCAAGCCCATTCAGCATTGCTGCAAAGCCGAAACAGCGATATTGCCTAGCCCCTGCAGTGAACTGAGGTTGCTAATTTACGAGTCTATTGGTTGATGTATTGAGAATGAAAAAAGATGTCTTGCTTTCTCATATCATCATATTACGATTGAACCACTGTGCAAATACAGGGTCGGTAAGGGTTATAATGTGATTCTCAGACGTAATAATATCACGTTCTAAGAGAGCTTTTTTCAGCCTTCCTATGTTTGAATAACTGCCTAGCCTATAAGTTTCGCGTGTCTCTGCCAATCCAAAATCGGAATGTTCACCACTTACAATGGCTCGAATAAAGTTGGTTTGATATTCCGTCAATGGTTCTACCATCTGCATAAACAGAATCTCATTAACATTCAGCAAGTCGGTTTCGGCTTGTCGGACTTTCTCATCTGTCACACATTCGCCTTCATTCGTTTGTGTATAGAGTATCCATGAGAGTTGCTGGACATAAGAAGAATAGTTATCAACAAAACGACAAATCTCTTCAGCTTGTTCACGAAGAATCGTCCGATTACCATCAGCAAAATGACTAACGATATATTCTACCCACTCTTCCGTAGGTATTTTTTCCAGCGCAATAAGGTCACCGAATTGATAGAAAGGCATACTACGATTGAGGAAAATATTGCTCATCAAATGTTGTTTGCTTCCAAAAAGACAGTATGAGACATGCTCTTGATGTTGCCACACGGCACGTAAACGAGCTTGAATCTGCTTACTACCTTCCATCTCGCCTATTTGCTGGAACTCATCTATACATACAACTATTCGTTTTCCTTTTTTGATAGCAATCTTTTCTGCCAAAGATAAGACTTCTTCGGGGGTGTGCGTCTTAGGAGATATACCCAAAGAAACACTGAATTCTGAATTGGGATCAGGAGAAATAGAGATTTTTGGAGCCAATCGGAAGATAAACTCTCTAGCCTCATCAAGCCAAAGTTCTTGACGGGAGGCCGTCTGCTTCAGCACCTCCGTCGCTAGTTTGTTGTAGAATTCATATTCTGTCTTGCAACTGAATATATCAAGAAACACCATGATAACCTCATTGGAGTCTAGCAATCTACTGACATGCTTCACCAAAGAGGTTTTACCTAAACGCCGAGCAGACATCAAAATAACATTAATACCTGTTTGAAACGCAGTTAATAATCTCTTTATTTCGCGCTCACGACCTGTAAAATTATAGTCACTCACAGCCGTTCCAAAAACAAAATTTCTCCTCATACAATCATGTATATATTGGTTACAGTACGCCAAAGATAGTAAAAAAAAGGTATCAAACAAAACAAAGTAACACAAAGTTGTGTGACACAAGGTTGTGTGACCGCGATAGATTGCGATGCAACCAACGTCTTCTTCTGTTTAAAAACGCTGAATGATGGTGGTTTACAATATTTTCTTTATCTTTGCAGTGTTCTTATAAGATAAATAAATTAAGTGATTATATCGGTATGATGATCGAAAACGAAATAAGCAGTTCGGTGCTCGCGGCAGTGAAAGAACTGTACGGACAAGATGTTCCGGAAAAGATGGTACAACTCCAAAAGACCAGAAGCGACTTTGAGGGTAGTCTCACACTCGTGGTATTCCCATTCTTGAAGACTTCTCGCAAGAGTCCCGAAGCCACGGCAGAGGAAATAGGTGCCTATCTACAGGAGCATTGCAAAGCAGTGGCTAAGTACAATGTAGTAAAGGGATTCCTGAACCTCAGCATCGCATCGGCAGCTTGGGTAGATCTGCTCAACGACATTCATGCCAACGAGAAATACGGCGAGAAGCCCGTCACAGAGTCTTCGCCGCTAGTAATGATAGAATATTCATCGCCCAACACCAATAAACCGCTGCATTTGGGACACGTGCGTAACAACCTCTTGGGATGGTCATTGGCTCAAATTATGGAAGCTAATGGCAATCGAGTTGTCAAGACCAACATCGTCAACGACCGTGGTATCCACATCTGTAAGAGCATGCTGGCTTGGCAGAAGTGGGGCGAAGGCGTGACACCGGAGACGAGCGGAAAGAAGGGCGACCACTTGATAGGCGACTTCTACGTGCTGTTCGATAAGCATTACAAGGCAGAATGCAAGGAATTAGAGGCTCAATTCAAAGCTCAAGGCATGACCGATAAAGACGCGGAAGACAAAGCGGCGGCCGAAGCTCCGCTCATTAAGGAGGCTCATGAGATGCTTGTGAAGTGGGAACAAGGTGATACGGAGGTACGTGCGCTATGGCAAAAGATGAACAACTGGGTATACGCCGGCTTCGACGAGACTTATAAGGCTATGGGTGTAGGCTTCGATAAAATCTATTATGAATCGGATACCTACCTCGTAGGAAAGAAAAAGGTAGAAGAAGGATTGGAGAAAGGACTCTTCTTCCGCAAAGATGACAATAGCGTATGGGCCGATCTTACCGGTGACGGACTCGATCAAAAGCTCCTATTACGTTCGGATGGCACATCGGTCTACATGACACAGGATATCGGAACAGCTCAGATGCGCTTCAGCGATTTCCCTATCGACAAGATGATTTACGTAGTAGGAAATGAGCAAAACTATCACTTCCAGGTGCTCTCATTGCTGCTCGACCGCCTCGGATTCAAATGGGGAAAGGAGTTAGTACACTTCTCTTACGGCATGGTAGAGCTGCCTAACGGTAAGATGAAGAGCCGCGAAGGAACGGTAGTTGATGCCGATGAACTGATAGCAGCAATGGTAGACGACGCCAGAAAGACCAGTGACGAACTGGGTAAGTTTAAAGACATGAGCGAGGAAGAGCGTAACGAGATTGCTCGCGTGGTGGGCTTGGGTGCGTTGAAATATTTCATCTTGAAGGTAGATGCACGCAAAAACATGCTCTTCAACCCAGCAGAGAGTATCGATTTCAACGGAAATACCGGTCCGTTTATCCAATATACATACGCTCGTATCCGCAGTATCCTGCGCAAAGCAGCAGCTGAAGGCATCGCATTGCCAACCGCATTGACCGACAATGCACCCCTCAACGAAAAGGAGACAGAACTCATTCAGAAGCTGAGCGATTTCTCTGTAGCCGTGGCACAAGCTGGAATGGATTACAGTCCGAGCGGTATTGCCAACTATTGTTACGAGTTGACCAAGCTGTTCAATCAATTCTACCACGACTACAGCATCTTGAATGCAGAGCGCGAGGACGAGAAAATCACTCGTTTGATATTGGCTGCAAACGTTGCCAAAGTCATTAAGAACGGCATGGCATTGCTAGGTATCGAGGTTCCGGAGAGGATGTAAAGACCTCTTCTCAGTCAAAACACCTCACCAATAGCCCCACTCCAACCCTCCCCAAAAGGGGAGGGAAAATCTCTAATACATCATGTATATCTACGAAACAGCTGAAAGTAGCGAATACGAGCTTCTGAAAAAGTTTGCAGAAGAGAACAGACTCTGCGCAACGGAGGCTGAGCGTATCCTGTGGACTGCATTAAGAGGGAAACAACTGGATACATATAAGTTTCGTAGACAGCATATCATTGGTGAATACATTGCAGACTTCGTATGTTTACACGATAAGCTTGTGATAGAAGTTGATGGTGTTTATCATGAAAGAGGGCTTCAACCGATGCACGACCGAGAACGTACCGAGTTCTTAAACAGCAAAGGATTCAAAGTTATTCGATTCAAAAACGAAGATATTATTGCTAATATAAATGGTGTCATTAATTCAATAAGAACTGAACTAACGCTATTAAAGAACAACAAAATGCAAACATCCATCTCCGCTCCGGTTCTTTCCAAAGAGGCAAAAATAGCAAACCCGCTGCAGAATAATACTCCCTCCCCCTTTGGGGAGGGCCGGGGTGGGGCTGCCATTGCCGTAGACGCAGCTTGCTCAGGCAACCCCGGACCGATGGAGTATCAAGGGATTGACCTACAGACAGGGACACAGATATTCCACTTCGGGCCCGTTCATGGCACGAATAACATCGGGGAATTCCTCGCCATCGTGCATGCGCTGGCCTTGCTAGACAAAAAAGGAATCACAGGATATACCATCTATAGCGACAGTTACAACGCTATATTATGGGTGAAAAAGAAACAATGTAAAACCAAACTGGAGCGCAATGCACAGACCGAACCGTTGTTTCAAATCATTGCGCGTGCCGAACTATGGTTACGTACTCATCGCGTAACCACCCCCGTAGTGAAGTGGGAAACGAAGCAATGGGGCGAGATACCTGCCGATTTTGGTAGGAAATAATCTCTTACCTTTTAATAATTACTCCCTAACTACCATTCACCAACTTCACTTTTAAGTGTCTATACAGCCATAACATGGCCGGTATAAGGAAAACATTTGCAGCTATCCAAGCCACCGGATCACCAAAACATACACCCACAAAATGGTATGCCGGCACTATCCAAAGGCTCACTCCACAACGCGCTATCATCTCCATCACACCACTCAACATTGACAAATTGGAGTATCCCAAGCCTTGGATGGAATAACGAAGCACACACAATAACCCCAAAGCCGGATAAAAATAATTGGCAATACGCATGAAGAGCGCCGCATTTTCAATCACCGCCCGCTGATTACCATCGACAAACAGCAGCATCATATAATCGGCAAAGGGATATATTATAATAAAGGTGAACAGACAATAGACTAACATTATCTTTGTAACCGCAACTATACCGCGTCGCACACGCACCAGTTGGCGTGCCCCAATGTTCTGTCCGCAATAGGTAGCCATAGCTACTCCGATGTTGTCAAACACACAAGTGAACAGGTATTTGATACGCATTGACGCTGTGAAGGCAGCCACATAGGCGGTTCCAAGGGCATTGTTGGCACTCTGAAGCATGATGATACCGATGCCGGTGATGGAGAACTGCAAGCCCATAGGGACACCGCTGTTCAGCAAATGACCTACCATAGAATCATGATAAGCTCTTTCTGCCCCCTGAGGTATCAATATTCGCATGCTTCGACGAATGTACCAAGCACACAATAGCGCTGAAAATCCTTGTGAAAGGAGGGTTGCGATACCTGCACCTTCTACTCCCATACCCAATATAAGTATCAATATCACGTCGAGAACTACGTTCAATACCGATGAAACAATAAGGAAATAAAAAGGTTGACGAGAATTCCCCAGCGCCCGAATGAAACCAGAAAGTAGGTTGTAAGCCATTGTAAAAGGGATGGCAAGAAACTGTAACATCAAGAATACATAGGCTTCATGGAAGATGTCGGAAGGCGTATTGACGAGCCCAAGGATACGATGACACAAGATGCAAGAGGTTCCGGTGATCACTACAGAGAGCACAATGGCGATACGAATAGAATTGGCTACATACGCTCGCATCTTACTATAATCCTTTGCACCAAACGTTTGGGCCACAGGAATTGCAAAACCTGCACACGTTCCATTGCAAAAACCCATAATCAAAAACATGATAGATGTAGACGCGCCGATAGCTGCCAAAGCCCCAACTCCAACCCAACGACCCACTATCGCAGCGTCGATAACGAGGTATAACTGCTGCAATATGTAGCCTAAAATCAGTGGAATAGAAAACTTGAGGATACCTCTTGCAGGCGATCCTACCGTCATATCAGTCACATTACTCATCTTCTTCAATCTTTTCCATGCAAAAGTATCACTTTTTACCGAACTATATAAGCTTTTACCGATGAGAATATGAGAAGTCTCTTAAATACAAAATAAGCTGCCACTATCCCCATCCAACCATCAAAAACACAAAGAATCCTAACACGTAAAGATTTATTTTGAAGTATGCAATATTTAATTTACCTTTGCATAAGATAGACTGCATATCAGCAATATAATGATTTAAACTAATACACTATGGACTCTTTAAAGAAAGAATTCGCATCAAAATTACTCAAAGTTAAAGCTATCAAACTTCAACCTAACAATCCTTTCACTTGGGCATCAGGCTGGAGCTCTCCCTTTTATTGTGATAACCGCAAGACACTATCATATCCAGAGTTGCGCAACTACATCAAACTGGAATTAGTACACGCCATACTCGAAGCCTTTCCTGAGGTCGAAGCCATCGCAGGAGTGGCTACCGGAGCAATTGCTCAAGGCGCATTGGTGGCCGACGAACTACATCTTCCGTTCGTATATGTACGTTCTAAACCAAAGGATCATGGCTTGGAGAACTTGATAGAGGGCGAATTAAGACCCGGTTCAAAAGTTGTAGTAGTAGAGGATCTCGTCTCTACAGGCAGCAGTAGTCTTAAAGCTGTCGAGGCAATACGTCGCGATGGATGCAACGTTATCGGCATGGTAGCAGCTTACACCTACGGATTCCCCGAAGCCGAAGAGGCTTTCAACAAGGCCAACGTGCAGCTTGTCACCCTCACAGATTACGAACATGTGGTGGCCGAAGCGCTCGATACGGAGTACATAGTAGAAAGCGATGTAGAGTTATTACATGAATGGCGCAAGGATCCGGCGCATTGGCACAAGTAAAATAACACCCCATATAACATGAGTACATTTGAAAGTAGCATCCGCGAGATAGCTTACTCGCAGCAAGCTGTCTACGATATGCTGAGCAACTTGAGCAATATCGAAAAGGTCAAAGGGCGCATCCCGGAGGATAAACTCAACGATCTTTCGTTCGATCAAGACTCTATAGCCATCAGCAGTCCGATGGGTGCGGTGAAGTTACACATCATTGATCGCGAGCCACCTAAGACCATCAAGTTTGAAACAGAGCAGAGTCCGCTCCCTTTCAACTTCTGGATACAACTCTTACCGGTGACAGATACGTCGTGCAAAATGAAGCTTACCATCAAGGCAGAGCTCAATCCTTTCATCAAAGGAATGGTTCAGAAGCCCCTCCAAGAGGGTATTGAGAAGATAGCCGACGCCCTACAGATGATACAATATTAATCTCTTTGCGGAGGAATATATCAAGAAAATGCTCATCCTCTTGTAGAGACGGAAAGTTTTCCGTCTCATAAGAAGAGAGCATTTATTACTATCCAACGCATTCAAATGAGGCGGAGTACGCTCCGTCTCTACATGCACAACAAAGAATTTTGGCACTTCTTTAGTGACTGTTTTGCCTATCAAGCAATGAAAGATAGGCGCAGAGAGACGACAAGAGACTTTTATAACAATAAGAAAATAACGAGGGTGGAACAAAAGGGAAACATATTTTGTCCCACACTTTTGATGGAGCGATGACTTATGGCGAACAAACTTTGGGAGAAAGACTTTGAAGTAAACAAGGAGATAGAGCGTTTCACTGTCGGTCGCGACCGCGAGATGGATCTCTATTTAGCCAAATACGACGTACTCGGTTCGATGGCTCACATCACCATGTTGGAATCTATCGGACTGCTAGGTAGCGACGAACTCCCCCTACTACTGGCCGAATTGCGAAACATCTATGACACTTGCGAGTGTGGAGAGTTCTGTATTGAAGACGGTGTAGAGGATGTTCACTCCCAAGTAGAGCTACTTTTGACGCGCAAGCTCGGCGATATGGGCAAGAAGATACACAGCGGTCGCAGCCGAAACGACCAAGTTTTGGTCGACCTGAAACTATTCACACGTCAACAACTCAAAGATATTGTCGAAGACGTCAAAGTGCTTTTCGACGAACTTATCGAAAAAAGCAACCGTTACCGCGACGTTTTGATGCCGGGTTATACGCATTTGCAGATAGCCATGCCGAGCAGTTTCGGACTTTGGTTTGGCGCTTATGCCGAGAGTTTAGCCGACGACATGCTCTTCCTTCAGGCCGCTTGGCGCATGACCAATCGCAATCCGCTGGGCTCGGCAGCAGGCTATGGTTCTTCATTCCCATTGAATCGCACGATGACAACCCGCCTGTTGGGCTTCGACTCTATGGACTACAACGTGGTATATGCGCAGATGGGGCGTGGCAAGACAGAGCGAAATGTGGCTTTCGCCATGGCTACCGTGGCCGGCACATTAGCCAAAATGGCTTTCGACGCTTGCTTGTTCAACAGCCAAAACTTCTCGTTTGTGAAGTTACCCAAAGAATGTACCACCGGTTCAAGCATCATGCCGCATAAGAAAAACCCCGATGTCTTCGAGCTGATACGTGCCAAAAGCAATAAGCTACAGAGTCTTCCGCAGCAGGTTATGCTCATCATGAACAACCTGCCCGTAGGTTATTTCCGCGATTTACAAATCATCAAAGAAGTCTTTCTGCCCGCTTTCGACGAACTCAAAGACTGCCTCCGGATGACAGCTTACATCATCAACAAGATGGAAGTGAACGAGCATATCCTCGACAATTCCATGTACGACCCCATGTTCTCGGTCGAAGAAGTGAACCGATTGGCCGCCGAGGGCTTGCCATTCCGCGATGCTTACAAGAAAGTGGGACTGGAAATCGAAGCCGGAACATTCAAGGCCGACAAGAATATACACCATACTCACGAGGGCAGTATCGGCAATTTGTGCAATGACAATATCCGGTCGCTGATGGAACAGACCATCAGTGAGTTCCATTTTGAACAAATGGAACAAGCCGAGAAAGCCTTGCTCGCAACGGGCCAAAGCAACGATAAGCAGTAATCCGTCAGTAAATAAACTTTTGACAGCTATCTTCCGGCAACTTCCAATAACTCTTAAAGGCCTATGAAAAAATTCCGCTTAACCGGTCTGCTAGCCATAATGCTATTGTTTACGACGGCTTGTAACACCAACCACAAGTACAGTAGATACCCTTGTTATGTTGTCATTGACAACAGCGTGCACCAAGATCCCGTGCTCGCACAGGCCATGACACCCTACGCCGGAGTCTTCGTAACCCTCACCGTCACCTCTCATGGTGGCGCACAATATTTCCGTTTTGTCAGCAATCAAAACACTTTCCACGAATCAATCTTCAACGCTATCGACTCACGCCGCTCGTTCCAATTGGGCATGAATGGAGCTTTGATAGTAGGATTCGGCAACTCCACCGACGCTACCTTTTATGCCTACGACCGCGAATGTCCCAATTGTTTCAACCCGGATGCCATTCCCGTGCGTAGCAAACCGCTCGCAGTTGCCTCCAATGGCATTGCCACCTGCCCTGTATGCCATCGCTCTTACGATTTAAACAGTGGCGGTTTTATTGTCAGTGGTGACTCCGGCGACAAGCTCATACGTTACCCTGCATCCTCAACAGGAGCTCTCGGCGTACTGTCAGTAAGATAAACCGTATTTCAAACCATCCCTATAATAAAAATGGGTACCCAATTTCTTGGATACCCATCACAGATTTGATCTAAACAGTATATAAGACTTCCGCTATTGCGAAAGTGAAATTATTTCATCTTTATTTGTTCTTTAACTTATCGGCAAATGTCGATTTACTCCCAATAACTCCTTGAATCAAAACCTCTGCGTATGCATGAAGCCTATCAACATAGGTCAGTTAACTTCCGATAACTCCCTAGCCGAAGGCTTTAACTCCCAACAACTCCTAAATAAGTCCCTACTTCAACCCCCTGTTTTCAAGCGTCGTATTGAGCAATAACACGTATTTAGCGAGTTGTTCCTTGTTCAACACATAGCGCATATTGCGTATATCGTTGGCCACGGCACGCTCTACCATCTCACGTTTATCATCCTTTGCTGCCACAGCGGCATTGTTCATCTCAATGGTAAAGGTGTTGTGTACATCCTCAGCTATCGAACGTTGGTCAGACGAGAGACGTAAAGTCTCGGCCAATTTGCGGAAATTAAAGTTAGTATTATATACCCTTGATACTTCTACAGCATTCGATTTTTCCTCGCCTGCAAATGCTGTCGTCATACCTAAAAGTACCACAAGAGCTATCATTATCCTTTTCATCATCTTTCTACCTTTCTATATTCAGAGACTCCCCTATCCTGTTTGGAGCCTTACTTTTCGCTGTTATCCTATTATAAATACGGTGTAAAGATAGCAACATTCCTCCCATCCCACAACACTTTTACCCACCTGTTTACGCAAACACCTACATTTTTTGACCTACATCAACATAGAAGGTCGGCAAAAGTCTTTATATAATGGTGTGAGATAGAAGATTTTTCGTCTCTACTTCTCTTTGTCATGACAATAAGCCACAGCGTGGCTATCTCATATATTAGCAGCCCTCGCAGCCCAATAGCAACTGTTTGATGATATAATTGAATTCGTAGGGACGCGACATGTCGCGTCCGCAGATATGTATATGCTACAATGCTGGAATAAAGAAGGTTGTGTATTCCCTCTCGAATGCGGCATGCCACATCCCTACAAAAGCCCCACCCCGCCCCGCCCCAAAG
>NZ_JRPT01000080.1:0-5063 GCF_000762865.1 Prevotella sp. S7 MS 2
GCCCCACCCCGCCCCGCCCCAAAGGGGGAGGGAGTGGTGGGTTAGGGTTGATGGAATAGAGAATAAAGTTTATCGGCAGCTTTTACCTCTTACTTTTTAACTCTCACCTCCTATCTTTTACCTCCAAACTCTATCCCCTCCCCTTTCGGGGAGCGTTGGGGTGGGGCCTTTGCACCGCCCCCTCAGCATCGCTGCCTCGGCTCTTCAACAATGCTGCCCGGTCTTTGCAGCAACGCTGCCCCAGCCCTGCAGCGTATAGAGAGTGAAGAGTAAGCAGTGAGAAATGAGAGTTTTGAGGATTTAAAACCAACAACAGTAGAGACGAAAAGTCCGCTGCCTTACAAGCGAACTACAACATATTGTCGGCTTATACCGACTATTATATCTAAGGACAAAACATAGAACAGAACCCAAATAGCAGACACTGCTCCAACACTCTCAATTCCTTGCTTTTACAAAAAAAATGTAATTCGTTTGGCTATTCCGAGATTATCAACTACCTTTGCATCCACGTTGCAGAACGAGGTAGCTCGTTTAGCATGCTACGCGGAAATAGCTCAGTTGGTAGAGCACGACCTTGCCAAGGTCGGGGTCGCGGGTTCGAGTCCCGTTTTCCGCTCTCTTTACATTCTGAAAGACAACAAAGATTCCAGTAGCCGCAATGGTGGAATTGGTAGACACGAGGGACTTAAAATCCCTTGGCCAGTAATGGCTGTGCGGGTTCGAGTCCCGCTCGCGGCACTTTTTACCTCCTAAACTTTAATCGTAGTATGAATAAAAGTCTTATTCTTTCTTTATCTGCCGGCGTATTAGTTGCCCTTTCCTCTTGCTCGGGGAAGATGGGAGCGCTTTCAGCAGACCATTTCACAGTAGATCCTAACCCATTAGAGACAGTAGGCGGCGAAGTTCCTGCCACCATCAACGGTGTGTTTCCTGAGAAATATATGAAGAAAAAGGCTACCGTAACCGTTGTTCCTGAACTGCGTTATGGCGGTGGACAGGTGGTCAAAGGACAAGGTGCTACTTTCCAAGGCGAAGGTGTGATGGGTAACAACCAAAGCATTTCGTATCGCTTGGGCGGCCGTTACACCATGAAGACCAACTTCGATTATACGCCTGCCATGCAACAAAGCGAGTTGTATCTCACATTCAATGCACGCATAGGTAATAAGACGGTGAAAGTTCCGGCTGTGAAAATTGCTAACGGTGTCATCGCTACAAGCGAACTTTATCGCCAAACTTTGCTGAACGGAGGGGCTTGTATAGCTCCCGATTCTTTCCAGCGTGTGAACGCTATGAAGCAGGAAGCCAACGTAAGATTCCTTGTAAACCAAGCTAATCTGCGCCAAAGCGAACTGAAAAACAACAGCGTTCAGGAGTTTGTGAAACTGCTCAAGAAGATTAATGCCGACCGCGAACAACTCAATATTCAGAACGTAGAGGTTTCGGCATACGCTTCACCTGAAGGTGGATTCGACTTCAATGATAAGTTGGCCAACAAGCGTCAGACCGTAAGTGAGGGTTATGTCAAACAGCAACTCAAGAATACAAAGGTGGATGCACCCATCGATGCTCACTATACAGCACAAGACTGGGAAGGTTTCCAGCAATTGGTTCAGGCTTCCAATATACAAGATAAGGATGTCATCTTGCGCGTACTCTCCATGTATAAAGACCCACAGGAGCGCGAACAGCAGATTCGTAACATGAGCGAGGGATTCCGTGAACTGGCCAATGAAGTATTGCCCGAATTGCGTAGAAGTCGCCTAATCATCAACTACGAGACCATCGGACGCGACGACGAACAGATTAAAGCACAATATGCTGCCGACCCTGTCAAATTGAGTTTGGAAGAATTGCTCTACGCTGCTACCTTGGAGGAGAACCCAGCCAAGCAAGCTGCCATCTACAAGAAGACCACAGAACTTTACGATAAAGACTATCGTGCTTACAACAACCTAGGTGTCTTGGCTTTCAACGAAGGCAACAATGCAGCCGCTGCCGATTACTTCAAGCAGGCACAGCACGTGGATAGTAAAGCTCCGGAGGCTTTCGCCAACCAAGCACTATTAGCTTTACAACAAGGAAATGTGAAAGAGGCCGAAGCTAAACTAGCGGATGCAGTAAATGCCAACGGCTTCAACGAGGTGATGGGTAATCTGAATATTGCCAAAGGAAACTTTGCACAGGCTGCAGAAAACTTGAAGAACTCCGATAGTAACAGCGCTGCACTGGCTCAAATCTTAAACAAGGACTATGCAGCTGCAATCCTTACACTGAAGAATATCAAGCATCCTGATGCCATGACAAGTTATTTACATGCCATCATCAGCGCACGCATGAAGAATAAATATGCTTCTAACTCATATCTAAAAGAGGCATTGCAAAAGGATTCTTCGTTGTCTAAATATGCTGAGAAGGATCTTGAATTTGCCAAGGTCAGATAAATGAGAAGACTCATACAGTTTATACTGCTCACCCTTATTTTGGTTTCGTGTGGGACGAACGGCCGACATTTTAAGATTGACGGGCGTCTCATCAACCTGAATCAGGGTGAGTTTTACGTTTATAGTCCCGATGGTGGCCTCAATGGTATGGACACTATCAAAGTGGTAGGTGGCCGTTTCTCGTACGAGACTCCGCTCGAACGCGAAGCCACACTGATGATAGTATTCCCCAATTTCTCCGAACAACCGGTGTTTGCTGTACCGGGTAAGACTGTCGACATCAGTGGAGATGCGTCTCACCTGAAAGAGATGGAGATAACGGGAACCAAGGATAATGAACTTATGACGAAGTTCCGCAGGCAGATAGTGAACAACTCGCCACCCGAAATCAAGAAACATGCCGAACTGTTTGTAGCCGACCATACCGATTCACCAGTCGGAGCTTACTTAGTAAGCAAATACTTTCTGCTGACACCACAGCCCGATCATGCCACAGCTATACGTTTGTTGACGACATTGAGACAGGCGCAACCCAACAATGGATACGTGGCTCGACTGCTCCAGAAAGCACGTAGCATGCCCACAAAACTACCTAAATTTACGGCCGTAGACCTTAAAGGCAAACGTATCACTAGCCCTACACTAGCCAAAGCACCTATCGCCATCATCAACACATGGGCTACATGGAGTTACGAATCGATGGATGCCGTACGCCGACTCAAGCAATATCATGAGGATTTGGGCAACAAACTGGCCATCATCAGCATATGCTTGGATGCCGATTCCAAACTCTGTAAGGACAATGTGGAGCGCGAAGAATGGGGATGGAGTGTAGTTTGCGACGGCAAGATGTTCGATAGTAACCTCATCAAACAACTAGGCCTGTTCAATGTTCCCGACAATATCGTCATGAAACGTGGGCGCATCGTTGGGCGCGGAATGAATCCCGAACAACTTCGTAGTGAACTGGAGAAGATGAAATAACGACATCGTCGTACCTTAATACCAAGAAGACATGCTAGTAAAGACTTATTGTGCGGCCGTCAATGGTCTCGACGTGACGACCGTTACCATCGAGGTTAGCTTGACACCGGGAATACTCTACCATCTTACCGGACTTGGAGACGAGGCCGTAAGAGAGGGACGCGACCGCATAGCTGCAGCCCTGCAATACAATGGTTATCAGTTCCCGAAAGCCGACATCACAGTGAATATGGCACCGGCCGACCTTCGTAAAGAGGGTAGCAGCTTCGATTTACCATTGGCAATTGCCCTTTTGGCTGCCAATGGAAACATTCCCGACGAACGTTTAGGACGCTATATGATGGTGGGCGAATTGAGTCTCGACGGGCATCTACAGCCCATCAAAGGTGCCTTACCCATTGCCATCAAAGCACGCAACGAGCACTTTGACGGTCTCATCGTGCCCCAACAGAACGTGAGGGAGGCCGCCGTGGTAAACAACCTTAATGTCTATGGCATGGAATCGCTGCTCGACGTGGTGAAATTCATAGCCGGAACAGATAGCTATTCACCCACCGTCATTGATACACGACGTGAGTTTTACGAGCAGCAATATAAGTTTGACCTCGACTTTGCCGATGTTCGGGGACAGGAAAACGTGAAACGTGCGCTCGAAGTTGCGGCCGCAGGTGGACACAATCTCATTATGATTGGACCACCGGGAAGTGGCAAATCGATGATGGCCAAGCGGTTACCGTCTATCCTTCCGCCCCTTTCGTTGGCCGAAAGTCTTGAAACTACGCAGATACACAGTGTGGCTGGGCGACTGGGAAAGAATGATTCGCTCATCTCACAACGCCCTTTCCGCGCCCCTCACCACACCATTTCGGAGGTTGCCCTCGTTGGTGGAGGAGCCAATCCCATGCCCGGCGAGATTAGTTTGGCTCATAATGGCGTGCTCTTTTGTGACGAATTACCGGAATTCAACAAGCATACTTTGGAGGTATTGCGGCAACCATTAGAAGACAGAAAGATAACCATTAGCCGTGCCAAATATAATGTTGAATATCCATGTTCATTTATGTTCGTGGCCAGTATGAACCCTTGTCCGTGCGGATATTACGGCGATCCCACACACATCTGCGTATGCCTGCCCGGCCAGATAGTGCGTTATATGAACAAAATCAGTGGTCCTTTGCTCGACCGCATAGACATTCAGGTAGAAATAACACCCGTTCCATTCAAGGATTTAAGTAAGGTTCAGCCCGGCGAACCAAGCAGTGCCATCCGCGAGAGAGTCATCAAAGCACGCGAAATACAGACGGCTCGCTTCCGCGGACAGGCTCACGTGCATTGTAACGCACAGATGACCGAACGCATGATACATCAATTTGCCGAGCCGGACAGTGCCGGCTTAGACATGCTTCGCACCGCTATGGAGCGATTAAGTTTGAGTGCTCGCGCCTATAGTCGCATCTTGAAAGTGGCTAGAACCATTGCCGACTTGGCTGGAAGCAACCAAGTAACCGCCCAACATATTGCCGAAGCTGTGAGTTATCGCAATCTTGACCGTGGAGATTGGGCTGAAAGGCAAGGATAGACAAGTGTAATGAAGGAAGTTATAGAGTTAATCGAAGTTATACCAAATACGAG
>NZ_JRPT01000081.1:0-7407 GCF_000762865.1 Prevotella sp. S7 MS 2
GTAACTTGCAGTGATTATTTTTACAACTCCCTTTTTGGAGCATTACCCACATAAAAGACTGTTGAATATCTAACAAGAGATAATCGATCTGGAGAAGTTCCTACATGAAATAAAAATCTATATAAATTTTTATTTTTCTTATGATACATATTATTTTTAATTTTCCAATATTCATTTCTTTTCTCTAAGCTATTCAAATATAAAATATTCTTTACCATAAAAATACTATCTTTTTGAAAAATATCAGATAAATATAACTTCCACTCCCTTCCCCTTTTTTTCTCTAAAGAAATCAACATATAAATTTTTTCACTGCTCTTATTATAAAGGGAAAGTGAAATAGTGTCTGAAATAGAATAAACTTTGTTGATAGGTTTAATCTTTATACTATCTAAATCTACTTGTGAATAAGAACTATTGAAATTAAACAATAATAATAACAATAACAATAAATTATTTGTTTTTCTCATTTTTCTTTGTTCCTCCATTTGTTGAATGATTTGGACCAAGGTATTTCACTATTACATCAATTCTATCATGTCCTGCTTTTCGATAATCATTAAGCTTATTAAACAACTCTGTTTCTACTTCTGTACAACCATGCGAATATCCTTTTTGAGAATCATGAAAATAATATGAGTTATTATCTCTTTCTTCATTTGTAGCACCTGTTACTTTGTCTGGAGTTAACGAGGCTCTATTCTTTCCCCATTCTTCATATGTCCAGCCATATCCACGTTTATTGGGATTTTCTACAAAATCAGGAATTTTCTCTATGCCACCACTAGGATTCTTTTTTAATGCACCAGTCTTAGTATCAGTTTCTGCTACTCGATTAGGATCTGGTTTGAGGTTTATGTGATATGTACCTTCAGCTGTAGGCCCCCCATTCCTAACATTTTGATATTTGGCTTTTTGAAGATTCCAATAAGTTCCTTTCGTATCTAACCCCTTATATCCAGATGTGGCTTTAAAAGTGTACATTAAATGTTTTTTATTTCCAACTTTTCCTCCATACCAATAAACTCTGTTACCTACTGATAGTATCCAGTCTCTTCCATCCAAATCCACAAATTTCACAGGATTATTTACACAATATACATATCCTCCAATATTGGGATATTTTTCTTCCATCGGATCCACACTTATCCAAAGACTCAACCTCGGCTCATAGTACCTTGCACCATAATAGTACATTCCCGTCTCCTCGTCAAACTCCTTGGCATTGAAGAGGTAAGGTGTGTTCCAAGTGTTGTTGCGCTCTTCGATAAATATTTCGCCGAATGGCACATATTCGATATGCTGAGCCACCTCACCGTCAAGATTGGTGATGAAGCTTGAACTGCCTAAGTGGTCAGGATGATAGAAAAACTGGAGGTTCTCGTAGTTATCGGGGTCTTTGAAGGACTTGGCAACCGCGCGGCTCTGGGCCTTCCTCATTGCCTTGGCCTGTGCAGCCTCCAATGTGCCGTCGTTGCAGCAGAATCCCTCACCGTCGGCATAGTTGTTATTGTCCGATCCGTTGTAGGGAACATCAAAGAACTGGTAGTGGTCTTTGATAACCAATTGCTGTGCGGCGTACTTGGACTTGTAGTCAACTGACAGTCCGTCAGTCTCGCTTCCGGCATACTCTATGCGGCGCGGGTCTGAACCGTAGGAGGCGAAATCGCCTACTTTCGACACGATTCGCTGCGAACCTGCGTAGATATGTTTGGTATAGCGGCCACCCTGATTTGCGACAAGGTAAGGACTGACGTAGAGCGAGAACTTGGCTGTGTTGGTCGAGCCGCCGGAGAATACTCCGTTGACATATACCTGGTCGCTTTCGCCGGAGGTCTTTACGGTACGCTCACCGTCGGCGTCATACCAATAGTTGGACACGAAGCCGTTGTCGTCCACTGAAAGCAGGCGGTTCTCCTCGTCCCAGATGAGCTTGCGCTCACCGACGCTGTTGTCCCTATGTCCGTCGTTCATCATACGGCTCGTGTTTATTGCCTCATCATCGTTCATACAATGGGATAAGCAATTAAAACATACGTATTTAATGGCGAATCAGATCGAATGAATTGCAGTGCATCTATTGAAGAATGTTTTTTGTTATAATAAGCTATATTTAAGGCGACTAAGATAAAGCGTTTTGGATGCGTCTTGAAATATAATATATTATAATTTTTTCTATTTGAATCAATGACATACTCACAGACTTCATCATTATAAAACTTAATGACTTTGTCATATAGAAAGTTTGGAAGATCATAAAATATATTATCTCCTAACAAGTAATGGAAGGTAGAGTCTAAATAGGCATATATATCCTTTTGAGGTATAGAGTCTACGTTTGGAGTGTCAACAACATATCGAATATTGTTATATTCAATAATGACTGGATTATTAATATGAATCGTATCTAAAACAAAAGCACATGCTTCTTTGGGTGGGATGTTTTGATTGATGTTGTATTGAGTAGATACACATGAGTTTAATATGATGGCACTGAAAAGTGCCATCATATTAATAAGTGCATTGGAGAAGCCTTGCATAATATTATTTTTTTTCATTAACTTTTCCTTTTTTTAGCTGCTGGACAGTAAATTTGGAATTATTTATAAGAGTACCTTTACCAGTTGGGATATCTGCTCCTTTATGTGGGTCATACTCACTGTTAACCTTCCCTTTTAGGGGATAGCTAATCATATCCTTAACACTGCCTCTGTCTAAATTTCTGCTTCGTGAAGGATTAGACGATTCTGCTGTCATAAGACCTTTTGAAGAGTGTTTAAGGCCCATAGCATGACCTATTTCATGAGCACCTGTTTCAGTCCCTTGTCTGGATTCCTTTACTTCTATATAATTTCCTCCCATAGTACTTCCATTGACAAGTTCTTTTAGTTTATCATCGGAAACTACTTGGAATGCATTCAGGCAAGTTCTATCCGAACTTGTCAATGCACTTTGAAGCGCAGCTTTCGCAGGATAGCCCTCTTGTGGCTCAACTAATTCCACAGTAACATCAAATTTAATATCAAGGCTATGCTCCTCTTTAACAGATCCGTTCTTTACAGTAAAATCATATGTCCACTTACCACTTTGGTTATTGAGAATCCCAGCCGAAACTTGCGCTTCTTTATATGAATCCTTTGTGGCAAAAATTACCGCTCTTAGGGTGATAGAGTTATCATCAACTACTTCATCATATTCCTTCCCATTTGGATCAGAGTAACGAATTGGATTATTTGTTGTGTAACAATAACTCGAAATCCAAGAATATATCAACTCCATCGGATCTGTTGACATCCAAAGGCTTAGACGTGGATCATAGTAGCGAGCACCGTAGTAGTACAGACCTGTTTCCTCATCAAACTCTTTTGCATTGAAGAGATAGGGCGTGTTCCATACACTGTTGCGCTCCTCGATGAAGACCTCGCCGAAAGGAACATACTCTATATGCTGCACCACCTCACCGTCAAGGTTGGTAATGTAACTACTGCTACCCAAGTGGTCTGGGTGGTAGTAGAACTGCATCTTCTCGTATGCATCGCCTTCTTGGAAGTTGTTCTTCGCTGCTCGTGCCATAACACGTGCCTGCGCCGCCTCCAAACTGCCGTCATTGCAGCAGAAGCCTTTGCCATCGACATAGTCGTTGTTGTCCTCGCCATTGTACGGCACTGCAAAGGTTGCATAATTATCCTTGATAACCTGCAACTGTTGAGTATATTTAACCTTATAATCAACAGACAGGCCATCAGTCTCACTACCTGCATACAGGATGCGGCGTGGATCAGAGCCGTAAGAGTCGAAGTCGCCAATCTTGGAAACGACACGCTGACTACCGATGTAGATGTGCTTGGTGTACTTGCCGCCCTGTCCTGCAACGAGGTAAGGGCTGACGTACAATGAGAACTTTGCCGTATTGGTGCGTCCGCCTGAGAAGTCGGAGTTCACGTAAATCTCTTCGTTCTCACCGCTTGACTTCACCGTGCGCTCACCATCTGCATCATACCAATAGTTAGCTACAAAACCGTTCTCATCAGTAGCAAGAAGACGATTCTCTTCATCCCAGCGGTACTTCTGTTCGCTGGCCTTTTCGTCTTCCTTGCCGTCCTTCTTCACACGGCTCGTGTTGATATAGACGAGGTTGCCGTTGGCATCGTACTCGTACTTGTGACCGTTGTTGATGGTCGTACTGTCGGTAGGTGTTGCTTCCGTGCGGTAGTTCAGATCACGCACGTTATCCAATTGGAACTTCTTGCCCTCACTGCTACCGTAGATATAGGTCAGGTCATAGCCTGCATTGAGCGTGCCCTCGAACTGCACACCTGTCTGTGAGAGATGTTGCTTCTTGCTCGTGATACGGTGCATATTGTCGTAGCCCATAGATAACGTATAAGAAGCGGCTTTATTGTCCGTTCCCTTATAAGTACCTGTTGCGCTTGCCAAACGATACAATGGGTCATACGTATAGCTGTAGCTCATCTGTCCGCCAGCCTTGCCGCTCTGTGGGAGTGGAGCATTGTTCTTTACGCCAAGCATGTTACTCGCTATGTCGGTTACTTTGACGAGACGGTCGATACTGTCATTATGAGTACCAAGATACGGTACTGTTACTACCGCAATGTGGTACTGGTAATATAACAATACGGTATCGACAGTACCAGGGTGCGGTAGTCTATCTCGGAAATAGTTAGGAGAAATCGTAAACATCCTCGTAGTGATCAAATGTGAGATTGTCCGTATATCCATAGTTGCGGAAAAGACTGATAATCCACTCCTGCTGTTCGGGAGTGAGCAGGCGGCTGCCATTGTAGTAGCGATAATAGGTGCCATGTCCGCCCAAGAACTGCTTGATGTCGTTGCGCAGCCTCGTGCTGTCTTTTTGTTTCACTTCAGCAAAGATGGTATCAAATCCCCATGCTCCGCGCATGATCCGCAACGGTTTGAACTCGGCGCATTTTCCAGTGTTCAATGCTGTGGGATAGACGGCAGAACCCGTGTGAATGACACTGGGTATGAATGTTCCTGCAAAATGTCTTAGGCAGGTGGGCGCCTGCGGACAGCCTTCGATGAAGCAGACTGCAAAAAGGGGCGGTACCATGTTGTATGTAAAACTCTTGTATTCCATTGTCATTTGTCTTTCATTTCCTGACAGTTGCTTTGCAAGCGTTTATTTATATTTGCCGATACCGGCAAGGATATTGATGTGATTTCCGACTTATCCATAGACCTCCATATTGATGGTTATCAACTATTTAACGTCATCCTTTCCGATTTATTGCTCTCATCTTTTTTGTTCATGCTATTCTTCGTACTTTTGATAATTTCCGTTGAACTGCAATGCGGACATAGGAACTCGACTCCCAATCTGGCGCATAAAGTGCCGAAGCGTTCTCGTAAGGTCATTTCTTCTTTGTATTGGGTTACAAATATAGCAAAAGGCAGAGAATCTTATCCCTACCTTTATACCTAATTATTTAGAACCAAATTGATTATCGAGTAGTTATTCTGACAACTCCCAATTTGGAGCATTACTGGGTTATAATACTAGGGTCCCTTTTTCCCACTCATCTATAGTCATTTTAGCTGTTAGCGAGTGAATATTATTACTACTTGCAATACTTTGCAATATTTGCATAGCATTGCGTTCAAAAATAGCCAAAAGATATGTTGCAGCCCACATGCGAGCACCAACAGATTCGCTATATAGAAGTTTAGACAATTGCTTTAGGCTATTTGTCTCTTTAAAATAACGAGCACTTTTAGCTATTACCTGATAGCTTTTGTTTGCTTGTGCATAATTACCTGTTTCTGTTGCTTCAGCATGCTTTATCGCAGCTTCTTCAAATCTCCTGCAAGCCGCTTCTATTTTTTTTAATGTTTCTTATCGCTGTCGTGCATTGTCGTTTGTGTGCCACGTTTGTTGTTCTTTTTATTTTGACAACGCCCGATTTGCGACATTACCTAATCTGAAATATAATCATTCATTTTTCATATACTTGAGTCTTAGTGACATCCGCAATACCTTCAAATATTACACTCCTGTCATTTAGTTCCATGATTTTATTTACATATTTCTTCCCATAAATATCTACAAGATATAATGAGTCTTTTCTTATGGAAAATGTAAATTGATATATTGTATCTGCGCGTGAATGGAAAACAGCACTATCATTGTCAAAAAATTCAATATAAGGATAATTAACCTGTTTTTCGCCTCTCATTAACACCCATTCCCCATACAACCTCTCTTTAGATATTGTTATATTATGGTTTTTCTTCGGAGTACAAGATACAAAGAGAATGCAACAAGTTAATATATTAAAGAATTTATTGCCAAAAAGCACTTGTGCTACTTCCAAGTTGTGATCTTCCATTTTTGTCATAATTTAATTTTTCTAAATGGAGCATATCTATGTCACTCTGTAGAACTTTACGTTTGTCTGGGTTTAAAGTTCCCGTAGAGTCAACCAGCAAGTGCAAAAATAGTCAATCCTTTTATAAAACTCTTGTTTGGTGTTGAAAACTTGAGTTTTTCACTTCCAATCTGGAGCGCAAAGTGCCGATGCGTTCTCGTATATTCATTTTTCTTTGTTTTGGGTTACAAAAATAGCAAAAGGCAGGGAATTTATCCCAGCCTTTATGCTTAATATTGAAAAAAGCCTTTTGAAAATCAGGTGATTGTTTTGACAACTCCCGTTTTGAATCATTATACTACTCGCAGGACTCATCTATACCCACAAACCTTCCCATCTTAAAATTAAAACTAATAAAACAGGTGTCCCTATTAGCATTTGGAATAAAGTCTCCTCCCATGCGTTCTATATATATCAGTTTGTCTGTAAAAAGTGTAGTTTCTCGACAGTTAGGCTTTCCAAAAACACATATGAATTTAGAGGAGCATTCTCTATATAAAGAATGCTCCTTGATTATTTTTTCAGCAAGTTCTTTACTCCTTAAATTCAAAGTCCCAATACTATCTTTTGTCCAATCTTCGTTTTCTTGATAGGATGTATGGCAAGTGCACGACAAAATCGCAGTTAGGCATAATACATATATAGCAACTTTCATAGTTATGGTTTCTCTAATCCAAAAAATTGTTTAACAACATTCTTCCAAGTCCTTTCTGATGAGTCATGATTAAATATTATATTGGTTGCTTTTCCAATTCTTCCAGAAGTTCTTCCCTGACGTAGAGTCAACCAGCAAGTGCAAAATTACAAAACATGTTTGAAGAACTCTCGTTTTGGTGTAGAAAAGTTTAATTTTTCTCTCGGTCTTTCTTCAATTTCATACAGTGAAGTTTTCTATGAATTTCTTGAAATCCGTATACCTTCTTGTCAAAAATTTATATCTTTGCAAACAAGAATAAAGAGTTCTTTGAGGCATTGCAAAAGAAAGAAGGAGAAAGAAACT
>NZ_JRPT01000082.1:0-8231 GCF_000762865.1 Prevotella sp. S7 MS 2
AAGGTTGGGAGATGTTTCTTATCCACGGACTTTCGAAAGAATATTTCCCATGTTATATCAACTCTTGGAAAGAATTCAATAGGGATTTATATTTTTCAGTGTTATTTATTCATTGTAGTCCATAGGTTAACAGCAGGATTAGATTATTCTTTACCGAGAAGTGTAGGATGCTGTATTGTGGTTATATCGGTATGTATGCTTTGCACTTCTATCACAAAACGGTCAAAGTATTTAAGTATTTTAATCTTAGGTGTCTAGAGACATAAACAAACAGATAAACTTATAACCTTCATTTGCTGCAAAAGCTTGTCAACATTGCTGTTGGTGCTTTTCAGTATTACTGCGGAGTCGGGGCAGCGATGTTGCCCGGCCATTGCAGTTTTGAGGTTAACAGGTAAATGGGTAAATAAATAGGTGAGAGGCTATCTCATATCTGTGGGATTGGGAGGATAGAAATGTATCTGCCGATTATCTATTAATCGTAAAATAACCGATACGATGGCTTTGACCGTTGGCACTAAGGGTACGTAAGATGTATGAACCATTAGCGAGTTGATGCACATCAACATTGTTGGTACGCACTGTGGCAGTTGAGAGGATGACACCGGTGAGGCTTGTAATTGCCACGGTGAGATTAGGGGAGTCTTGTAAATAGAGTGCAGGAATGGTCACTTTCCGCCCATCGCATGGTAGCGAAACGTTGATATCTTGTTTGGGAGAAACTTGTCTTATGGTACTTGGCCGACTCTCTATGCCGTATCTATCCATTGCTGTGACAGCATAATACATGTTTGTATCTTCTATTTCCAAGTAGTCGGTGGCTATCTTTGCGGCTAAAAGATTGTCTCCATTCTGTATGTCTATAGGCCAAGTGCTACTGCTATATATATTATAATAGGTGTCGTCGGCTTTCTCCCATTTTAGTATCTGTTTCTCCAATCGGAGATTTTGAGGTGCCGGGGGAGTTTGTTTGGAGGCCCATGTCATTGGCGGAACCAAAGCCGGATGTCGGTTGAATTTCGCTGTGAAGTCGTAAATATCTTTCAGATTGTCGGTGAAAAACTTGCTACGGAAAAAGGCGTAGCCCAATTTATAGCTGCGTAACATGTGCATTTCACGTTCAATGACGCTGGAATCCCAGTTTTTTTCTGCCGGAGACATGAAGTAGATGCCTAGTCCGGATACAATTATTCGACCACTAGCTTGTTCAGACCAATCGATAGCAAAAGGGTAGAACTGGTTTCCACGGAAGTACATCATGGGGAAAAGTTCGTCCATCAGGCCGTCGCGTAGCCATCCTTGTGCATCTTGACATACCTTATTATAAGCATTCCAGTCGTAGCTATAGTATCTTGTCAAGTCGTCGGCTTTTCCCACAGGAGAACAACTGAGTTTCACCCAAGGTTTTCGGCTTTTGACGGCATCGTGTATGCGACTTACAATATCGGTGATATATTGACGTGCACGGTCTTTGGGAATCTTGATATTCCATGTCTCCGGATAGCGAATGTAGTCGAGGTGGATACCGTCAACATCGTAGTTCTCTACTATCTCGCTACATATCCGACTCAGGTACTCGCCTGTACGGGCATCCTCAGGACTCATGTATCCATCGGCACCTATCTTTTTGAGTGTCGTTACTCTTTGATTTTTAAGGTTCTTGATACCCAGTCCATTCCACTTCCCGATGGGTATTGTCACGACCCATGCTTGCAATTCCATGCCGCGTTTATGGCATTCGGAGATGGCAAATTGTAATGGATCGTAGCCCGGAGAGCGCCCCGGAATGCCACTCATGCACCCATCCCAAGGCTCATAGCGTGATGGATAGATGACGGTTCCGCGAATACGAGTTTGCAACAATACCGTATTGATACCTGCTTCTTGCAACTTGTCAAGGATTTGAATGAGTTCTTGTTTTTGTGCTTCGATAGAGGTAGATGAACGAGCATAGCGATGTGGCCAGTCTAGACCGCCAATGGTGGTAAGCCATACGGCTCGAACCTCGTATTTACTTTTTTGAGCCACGATCGTGCTGTCGAAACATAAGAGAAACAGCGTTATAATGATTGCTATTATTCTATTCATTTATTGGGTGTTTATTGTTGCAAATTAGTCACAAAGGTACTTATATTTTTTCTCTTTTCAAATTTAATGTTTACTTTTGCAATAGGCTTAAATTCATATTATAATGATATCTTTTACACTTAGTCTATTGGCTTTAATAGTGGGTTATCTCATTTATGGGCGTTTTGTAGAGCATGTTTTCGGACCGGATAATCGGCCGACGCCTGCTGTAGCAAAGGCCGATGGAGTGGACTATGTGGTGCTTCCGGGGTGGAAGGTATTCATGATTCAATTTTTAAATATTGCCGGTACCGGTCCTATTTTCGGTGCTATCATGGGAGCATGGTATGGTCCTTATGCCTATTTGTGGATAGTGTTGGGATGTATATTTGCCGGAGCTATGCATGATTATTTTTGTGGTATGTTGTCGGTTCGGCATGATGGTACAGGTTTGCCCGACTTGGTTGGAAGATATTTGGGATTAAGGACGCAGAAGGTCATGCTTGTCTTCTCAGTATTACTATTGATGATGGTGGGCGTGGTATTCGTATATAGCCCGGCTATCGTTCTGTCTAATATTGTGGGTAGCAAACTTCTTTGGATTCTGCTTATCTTCATTTATTATATCATAGCGACGTTGTTGCCTATAGATAAGATTATAGGTAAGATATATCCACTTTTTGCTTTCTCGCTTCTTTTTATGGCTGTAGCTCTCTTGATAGGTCTGTTTTTGAAGATGCCTACACTGCCAGAGCTATGGAGCGACTTGCCTACGAGCAATTTGAATGCTGTCCCGGCTTGGTTGGGCGTATCTCAATTTGCCGAAACCAACCCTATATTCCCCTGTTTATTTATAACGATTGCATGTGGAGCTATTAGTGGATTCCATGCGACTCAGAGTCCATTGATGGCTCGTTGTATGAAGAGCGAGAAGCAAGGGCGTCCTATCTTCTATGGTGCAATGATAACCGAGGGGATCGTAGCATTGATTTGGGCTACGGTATCTATCTACTTTTTCTATCATGGAGGATGGAAAGAGGTGGTTTCACCGGAAGTTGCCAATCAGTTTATTGCCCAGTTTGAAGGTGGTAAGACGCTTGTACAATATTTCGATGCACCTTCCGTTGTCAAGTATATCTGTGAAGGATGGCTGGGTGTTGCCGGTGGTATATTGGCTTTGTTGGGTGTCGTGGCTGCACCGATTACGAGTGGTGATACGGCTTTTAGAAGTGCTCGACTTATCGTAGCAGAGTCTTTAGGGCTTGAACAGAAGGCCCTGCATAAGCGTCTGTATATTGCTGTGCCGATGTTTGTGTTAGCTCTTGGGCTGCTCATTTGGCAGATGGAGAATCCTAATGGATTCAATGTCATTTGGCAATATTTTGGCTGGGCAAACCAAACACTGGCAGTATTCGCTCTTTGGACGACGACGGTGTATCTAGTTCAACGTAAGAAACCCTTTGTCATTAGTTTGGTTCCGGCTGTCTTTATGACAGTAGTGTGCTCGACGTTTTTGCTGGTTTCAAAGCAAGCGTTCGGACTAAGCCAGTCAAAATCTTATGTAGGGAGCATTGTAGTATTGGTTGCTTCGTTGGTATGGTTCTTCGTATGGTATAGGAAACAGTATAATATTAATCAATAATATCAATTTGTAATGAGAAAAAAAATAGTTTTAATGATTGCTGCTTTGCTTATGACGGTAGCAGCAAATGCCCAGTTTGAAGGTGGCAAGACGTATATAGGAGGTTCATTGACAGGCTTGAATATGAGTTATAATGGCTTGAGTCATTTCAGTTATGGCCTTCAGGCACAGGCCGGATATATGATTGTCGATGATTTGATGGCTTATGGTACGGTCGGATATTCGCACATTGGTAATGACGGGATAGGCGATAGCTACAGTTTGGGTGTAGGTGGTCGCTATTATATTGAGCAGAATGGTATCTTCCTCGGAGTAAATTGTAAGTATAAACATGCACCTCATTACAATGATTTGATGCCGGGTGTAGAGGTTGGATACGCTTTCTTTTTAAGTCGTACGGTGACAATTGAGCCTGCCATTTATTATGACCAGTCGTTCAAGAAGCACAGTGATTATTCCACGATTGGTCTTAAAATCGGTATAGGAGTCTATCTGTAATGTACGAATCATACCCATCTTCGCTACTTGAAAAAGCAGTAGATGAGTTCTCTAAGTTGCCGGGCATAGGGCGTAGAACGGCTCTACGTCTGGTTTTGTATCAGCTTAGACAATCTTCACAGTCGGTGGATAGCTTTGTTGAAGCGATTCATCGACTGCGTCATGAGGTGAAATATTGTACCGTATGCCATAATATCAGCGATACGGATATTTGCTCTATATGTGGAGATCCTAAACGAGATGCCTCCATGGTTTGCGTCGTTGAGAATGTACAAGATGTGTTGGCTATAGAGAATACACAACAATATCGAGGGTTATATCATGTATTGGGTGGTGTTATATCACCCATGGATGGTGTCGGTCCTAGCGATTTGGAGATTGATTCATTGGTAGATAGGGTACAACAAGGCGATGTAGAGGAGGTGATTTTGGCTTTGGGGTCGACCATGGAAGGCGATACCACCAATTTCTATATATCGAAGAAGCTCGCACCTTTCGATATTCATATCTCTGTTATTGCGCGTGGTATCTCGGTAGGAAATGAATTGGAGTATACGGACGAAGTAACATTGGGGCGTTCTATCGTGAATCGTATACCGTTTAAAAGTTAGTTTATAGCATGAGAAGAACCTGTAATATATTATTAGGATTGTTCTGGGGAAGTATCGTACTGTCTCTGCTGATGGTTGTTTTGTTTGAGAGCGACTTGTTGTTACCGGGTGATTGGACTACAGATAAGAGTGCTGAATTTCTTTGGGCGGTTGTGATGGAGTTGCTAACCATCTGCGTGATTCCACTAGCATTGAGATTGTTTCATTTCACAAAAGTAGAGAAGCAGATTATTTCTAGCTCTTCTGAGACATCGGGCGCTTATAGGCGATTGGCTATCCTTCGCCTATTGTTATTAATGATTCCGCTAGTTGCTAATACATTCTTATATTATATGTTTATGAATGTAGCTTTCGGATATATGGGAATCATCCTCTTATTGAGTGCTTGTTTTATTTATCCATCTTTGTCGCGTTGTCTCTCTGAAACCCAAGAAGTTTGAAATTATCGGTTATTATCGTCAGTTATCAAGTCAAATACTATCTTGCGCAGTGCCTTCTATCATTGTCTAAGGCTTTGCAAGAGATAGAGGCAGAGGTGTTTGTGGTGGACAATCATTCTACAGATGGTACTGTTTCATTGCTGAAAAAAAACTTTCCTTGGGTTAAAATCATACAGAATAGTGATAACTTAGGATTTTCCAGAGCCAATAATATAGCTTTTAGACAAGCTGTGGGAGAGTATGTCTTATTGCTCAATCCCGATACAATCGTAGGGGAGGACGTACTTCGTGAAGCCTTGAAGAAGATGGACGAAGATCCGAAAATAGGTGGTGCAGGTGTCAGAATGGTATCAGAAACCGGACAAAAGGCGCCAGAATCGCGACGTGGAATTCCTACCCCCATGACTGCGTTCTATAAGTTGATTGGACTATGTAGTCGTTTTCCGGCGCATCATCGGTTCGGACATTATTACATGGGGTATCTTTCTTGGGATGAAGTTTGCGAAATAGAGATTGTCAGTGGGGCTTTCTTTTTGGTAAGAAATGGTGCCATCAAAGATAAAGACTTGCTAGATGAAGCCTTTTTTATGTATGGTGAAGACATTGATTTGTCCTATCGACTGTTGCAGAATGGCTGGAAGAACAATTATTTGCCATTGTCTATCTTGCATTATAAAGGTGAGAGTACGAAGAAATCTTCTTTTCGTTATGTCCACGTATTCTACAAAGCAATGCTTATCTTCTTTCGAAAATACAACCAAAATCTTTGCTTTTTGGTATTCTGGGCTATACAATTAGCCATTGGACTGAAAGCCGGGCAGGCTTTAGTAGGGCTATTGATTGAACAGTTGAAAAAGAAGTTGGGATTGTTGCCGAGCATTGTTGCGCCTATGACATATTATTATTGGGGTGATGAGGAACAAATATTGCTTTTCGAGAAGTTTGCACAAGGGCATGGATTAGATCTTCATCCGAAGGTGTTAAATGAAAATGAGCAGCTTGATATTGATAAATTGTGTTCTGAAAATCTCACAGGAGAGTTATGTATCGTATTTGATACCGATAGATTTAGATATGATACTATCATAGATACGCTTTCGGAGAATCCTAAAGATAATATTCATTTAGGACTATTCTATCCACAATATCATTGGTTAATAACAGCAAAGGAGGTGCTGACAGATGAGTAAAGTAACTTTGAGGGCTTTAGAACCGGAGGATTTGGATATACTTTATAAGATAGAGAACGATAAATCTGTATGGAATGTAGGGGCGACTAGTGTGCCTTATTCTAAGTATTTGCTACATGATTATATTGCGAATTCTACTTGTGATATCTATACTGATAAGCAAGTTCGACTGATGATACTCAATGAAGATGGTTATGGAGTAGGGGTAGTTGATGTAGTTGACTTCAGTCCTCGGCATCTTCGAGCAGAGATAGGCTTTGTTATTATGAGTCAATATCGTCGAAAGGGCTATGCCGGAGCTGCCATCAAGCAAGTCATGGACTATTGTAAGAAGACATTGAATATGCATCAATTATATGCAATTGTCGATAAACGGAACACAGTATCAATCAAACTGTTGGAGAAGTGTGGCTTTCATGCCTCTTCAGAGCTTAAAGATTGGCTCTTGGAAGATGGATGTGCTCATTCTGCATTATTATTGCAAACTTTTCTATAAAAAAGTTGTTTGATTCTTGGTGGAATAAAATATAATCGTTACCTTTGCACTCGCAATTGACAAGATGGTCTATAAGGTGCGTTAGTTCAGTTGGTTAGAATGCCTGCCTGTCACGCAGGAGGTCACGAGTTCGAGTCTCGTACGCACCGCCTGAAACCTCTTCGATAAAGCACTTTGGTGCGTTAGTTCAGTTGGTTAGAATGCCTGCCTGTCACGCAGGAGGTCACGAGTTCGAGTCTCGTACGCACCGCTCCAACTTAAGGGTTATTTGTTGAAGCTTTCATTATTTCGTATTTAGAAAGTTACATTATAATAGCTTGAATCCCAACTATCATCTATTGAAATTTTAATTCCTGCTGGTGAGTTGGCTTGAATGCCACTAAAAAACTGTCCGGTGTATTGTGTAATTCGGTTGGTTGTTACAGGTACGAGTGGAAATTCAGTTCCCTGAATGCTATTCCCTGCTACGTCTATTGCATCTATCTTCATTTTTAATTCTTTGCCATCTGCATGTGGAAAGGTATAGACATCGAAGATATAGTATCCATCAGAAGATTTAGTCGGAATATCCCTATATTCCGTTTGGCGTGAGTTGACTTCTCCAAATCCTGTGACACAGTTCAATGTGCTACTTCCACCGGTATAATAGAATTTAAACTGTTTGACTTCTGCCGGTATTTGGTCGTCGTTGATGCGTAGACGGAACTTGGCAACAGCTCTTTTTAACTCAATATTGTAGTCAGAGGATTGGTCACCCACCGTTATGTTAGCTACATAATTAAACGTATCTGTTACTTTGTTTTTGTAGAAACTAACCTTTGTAGGGCTGGATAAGGTTGCATTACCTAATCCACTATGGGCGACTATCACTATTGTATAGTTGCCTTTGGGGAGTTTGATTTTAAGAGTCCCAAAGCCCGGAGTATCCGAAGTCTGGTCAAAAGAAGTAACTTTGTTTTCGCCTTCAAATACAGCAAGATTAATTCTTGAGCATACTTTTGATAGATCGTTGACCGCTCTTGAAGTGATATTTGACGTTTCAAAGGGGATTTGTTCTAGTTTATCAACTCTAAAGGTGATGTCGACTCCATCTCCACTTGCATATTTCTCCATGTCAACATGTTCACATGCGCAGAGGCAACAGGCAAGTACTAGGAGAAACGCATAAGTCAATCGTTTTGTTTTCATGGTGATGTATAAGTTTGTGTTTAATAGATTTGAACACAAATATAAGAATTATTTAAATATACTCAAAATAATTCTTACTAATAATTTTGTACAGTAAAG
>NZ_JRPT01000083.1:0-14442 GCF_000762865.1 Prevotella sp. S7 MS 2
AAGTGTATCCTGATGGTGGGCGACATCTCGGAGATTTACGTCACCTCGTATAAGAAGATGCTCTCGGACAAGAACTTCCGCCCGACAGAACTCGCTGCGATGGCCTCGGGATACACCAAGCTGCTCGAGCAAAGTGGTGAGAGCCTGAAAGAACTCAAGTCCATCGTCAAGAGTAATGTCTTCTCCATGAACGACCACGAGCGCATGCAGCAGATAGACCGTATCTACACCACACTACGTGAATACCGCTCCTTGGTATCGTATTACACAAGGAAGAATATCTCCGTGAGTTATGTGCGTGCAAGGGAGAAGAACAACCTTGCCTCTGTCAAGGCGCTCTATGGTAATACGGCAAGCAGGTATTGGTAAATCCACAGACAAAAAAGAACTTGAACGAACTTTCATAAAAAACTTTTGCTTATGGATTTTGCCAGTTTACACGAGCTGCTACGCTCAACCTATGACGAGATGATGCCGCTCTGTGCCCAGATGACGGGCATTGCCAAGGGCATTGCAGGCTTGGGTGCACTCTTTTATATTGCCCTTCGGGTATGGGCTTCCATAGCCCGTGCCGAGGCAATAGATGTTTTTCCGCTTCTCCGACCTTTCGTGCTGGGCTTCTGCATCATGTTCTTCCCGACAGTCGTACTGGGTACGATGAATGCCGTTCTCTCGCCTGTAGTGCAGGGAACGGAGATGATGGTACACCAGCAGGAGGGGAACCTTGCAGAACTTACTGCCAAGCGGGACAAGTTGCAGGAGGAAGCCTACCTGCGCAATCCCGAAACGGCCTACTTGGTGTCCAACGAGAAGTTTGACCAGAAGATAGAGGAAATGGGCATTATCGGTCCAGAGGATGCCGTGACGATAGCGGGTATGTATGCCGAGCGTGCCGCCTATCAGACCAAGCAATGGGTCATGAAATTGGTACACGATTTTTTAGAATTGCTGTTCCATGCTTCGGGACTCATCATCGACACGCTTCGCACCTTTATTCTGATTGTCCTTTCGATACTCGGACCTATCGTGTTCGGCATAGCCGTATGGGATGGTCTTGCAGGCTCACTTACGGCATGGTTCTCACGCTATATCTCTGTCTACCTGTGGCTGCCTGTCAGTTCTATCCTCACGGCACTACTCACCAAGATACAGGTGCTAATGATGCAGAAGGACATCGATGCGCTAAGCGACCCTAACTATCTGCCTGATTCAGGAACGTGGTACTACATCGTCTTCTTCCTTATCGGTATTGTAGGCTACTTCTGTGTACCTACCGTGGCAGGGTGGATTATTGAAGCTGGTGGCGGTATCGGCTCCTACGGACGCAATGTCAACCAGACCGCACAGCGTGGCGCTCAAGGTGCATATACTGGTGGCAAGGCTGCAATGGCAGGCGCAGGTGCTGCTGTGGGAAATGTCGGTGGGCGTATCAAAGGTGCACTGCTCAAAGGAAAATAGAAATGGAGCAACTATACTTAATAAATCAACAGATATAAAAGAAAAAAGAAATGGAATTCAAATCACTTGGTAATATCGAGACCTCATTCAGACAGATAAGACTCTATGCCTTTGTCTTTGCTATCGTCTGCGTGGCGGTAAGCGGTTATACCGTCTATGCCTCGTACAGCTTCGCCAAGGAGCAGCGGGAGAAAATCTATGTGCTTGACCAGGGAAAGTCGCTCATGCTGGCTCTCAGTCAGGATGCAAGTCGTAATCGTCCCGTAGAGGCAAGAGAGCATGTGCGTCGTTTTCATGAGCTGTTCTTCACCATTGCACCTGACAAGGACGCCATCGAGAGGAACATGGAGCGTGCCTTCCTGCTATGCGACAAGTCGGCTTTCAATTATTATAAGGACTTGGCGGAGAAAGGCTATTATAACCGTGCCATATCGGGTAATATCAATCAGCGCATAGAGGTGGACTCTATCCGTTGCAACTTTAATACTTACCCCTATGCGGTAACGACCTATGCACGGCAGTTTATCGTCCGTCAGAGTAACATTACAGAGCGCAGTCTTGTTACGACCTGCACGCTACAGAACTCTGTCCGCTCAGACAATAATCCGCAAGGATTTCTAATGGAACACTTCCTTGTCAAGGAGAACAGGGACATACAGACCTATAAACGATAAGGCTATGGCAAGAAAAGTAAACTATTTGCTCGCTCACCATTATCTGAGATTTCACCTTTGGCTCCGTCATCGGTGTGAAAGGCTCACGATAAGGCAGCGCAAGGCTATCGTCTATGGGCTGAGCTTCATCTATCTGCTCTGCTCGCTTTGGATGATAGCGCAGTTCTTCCTTCCTCCAAAGAAGGAGAAACTGATCATCCCCAAAGGAAAGTTGGTGGACAGTCCGATAGGGACAAACAGCACATTGCATGAGTTACACGACAATTATTACCTACAACATCATCAAAAAATCAACAACAATGGATAATAAACAGAAAGAACAAATGAAGAAAGGCTTAGTCTTCGGAGGTCTGGGACTGCTGTTTGCCCTTTCAATGTGGTTTATCTTCGCACCGTCGGATAAGGATAAGACTGCTGCCGAGCAGGGCTTGAACGACAGTATTCCGCAGGCAACGCCCGAGCAGCTTACGGGCAACAAGCTAAAAGCCTACGAATTAGGCGACAAGGCACACGAGGAAGAACAAACCCGTGAAGAGATGGGCAAGCTGTCGGACTACTTCGCACAGAGCACAGCCCCCTCGGAAGCGGAGCGTGCACAAGTGGCTGCATCGACGGCAAAGATAGAAAACTCGATGCACCGCTATGAGGAGAATAATCGGCTGTTGAACTCTTTTTACGCTCCCGACCCGCACGAGCAGGAGCGTGAAGCAATGAGACAGGAGATTGACAACCTCAAAAAGGAATTGGCTTCCAAAGACAGCAGGGAGGACAATGAAGAGAAACGACAGCTTGCCCTGATGGAAAAGAGCTATCAGATGGCAGCAAAGTATCTGCCCAAGACATCATCCGTGCCGCCGTCATTGGGTAATGCCTTTACGGAAAGCAAGGGAAACACCACTTCTACCACCGATATGGGTGTGACTAAAGGGCAGGCTGCGCAAGTCGGTACACCGTCAATGGAGGTCTTGGCGGAGCGCAAACAGGTGGTGACTTCACTCGGTCAGCCGATGAGCGATGCGGATTTTATCAAGGAATATGGAACAAGAGCACGCAACATGGGCTTCCATTCGCTAACAAGTACGGCTGCATCCACGATGCGCAACACGCTCAAAGTGGTCGTGGACAGGACAACCACGCTCAAGGAGGGCGACAATGTGGTGCTTCGTCTGCTGGAGCCTGCCAAGGTGCAGGGACTGCGTATTCCAAGGCAGAGCAGGCTGATTGCATCTGCCAAGATTGAGGGTAACCGTATGCACCTGCTTATCAAAAGCATTGAGGTAGACTGTCATATCATAGCCGTCAAGCTCTCGGCATACGATATAGACGGACAGGAGGGTGTGTATATCCCCGGCTCGGAGGATATCAATGCGCTTAAGGAAGTCGGGGCGAATATCGGTGGCTCGATGGGAACATCTTTTACCTTCGCTTCCTCTGCCAAAGACCAGATTATCTCAGAGGCGGCTCGTGGTGTGATGCAGGGTGCAAGTCAGCTGCTTCAGAAGAAACTGCGCACCGTCAAGGTGACGCTCAAGGGTGGCTACCGCCTTTTCTTGGTTCAGTCCAAATAAGACAATCGAAAATGATAAGTAAAAAATAACATCAAATTAAAAAGGAACAATGAAGAAAATTATTTTATCAATGGCTATGCTTGCCATGGTGGGAGTAGCAGCCACAGCACAGGAAAACAATGATGGTCTGATACCAAGCCGTCCACTGACTTCGGGAGAGCTTTTTCAAGGTATGAGCCGTGCCATACCAACGGGGCGTGTCGTACTGCCGTATGGTCTGGACGTAACCTTTGACAAGACCGTGCATCTTATCTTTCCTTCTGCCATTCGCTATGTAGACTTAGGTTCGCAGAACATCATAGCAGGAAAGGCAGAGGATGCAGAGAACGTACTACGTGTAAAGGCTGCCGTCAAGGACTTTGAGACGGAAACCAATATGAGTGTTATCTGTGAGGACGGCTCCTTATATGCTTTCAACGTGAAGTATGTCGATGAGCCGGAGAAACTCAGCATCGAGATGAAGGACTTCCTGTCACCAACGGACGGACGACTGCCAAGCAACCGCTCTGACATTTACTTTAAGGAACTCGGCAATGAGTCGCCCGTATTAGTCAAACTGATGATGCAGACTATCTATCAGAATGACAGACGCTGCATTAAGCACATCGGTGCGCAGCAGTTTGGTATGAAATTCCTGCTTCGTGGCTTGTATGCCCATAATGGCTTGCTGTATTTCCACACTCGTATGGAAAACGGCACGAATATGCCGTACTCTGTGGATTTTATCACCTTTAAGGTGGTTGATAAGAAGATGGCAAAGCGCACCGCTATACAAGAACAAGTATTACAGCCGCTTCGTGCCTATCATCAGGTGATGCAGGTGCGTGGTATGGGTAGTGAACACACTGTGTTTGCGCTCGAGCAGTTTTCTCTTGCAGAAGACAAGCAGCTTGAAGTGACGCTCTATGAGAGAAATGGCGGTCGTACGCTGACCTTTTATGTAACGGCAGAAGACCTGCAGCTGGCAAAGAAGATTGATAACCTCAAACTGAAATGGTAGACATTATGAAGAAGAAAATCATTTTATCGGTTTGCATAGCGGTGGCAATGACTTTTAGTTTGCCATTGCAGGCACAGCGACTGATACCCAAGCAAAGGGGAATAGAGGTCGTAGGGAGTGTTCCACTTATCAAGGGTGAAAAGTTCCTTGCAACTGACAATTTTGGCATGGGAGCATCACTCACCCGATATTTGGGTCGTGAGAATTATACCTTTGTTATGGCAGAGTATGAACAGCAGAATATGCCGTACAGAAGTTATAACGTAAAACTCAAAGATGCACTTTTGCACTTGGGCTATATGTACCCGATTGTCTCCGACAATGGCAAGAACGTGTTTCTCTATGGTGGCATATCCGCCTTGGGTGGCTATGAGCAGCTGAACGAGGGTAACAAACTACTGCCCGATGGGGCAACACTGCTCGACCGTTCCCGCTTTGTCTATGGCGGTGCCGTGCATAGTTCGGTAGAAGTGTTCCTAACGGACAGGGTTCTCTTTCTTGTAAAGGCGCAGGGACGTTTCCTCTTTGGAACGGACGTGCATCGTTTCCGTCCAGCTGTTTCTGCAGGACTAAGGTTTAACTTTTAAGTAGAAGAAAAGATGAAGAAGATATTGAATACGATTTGGGTAATGGGTGTGCTGACCCTTGCCGTGTTTTGCCTATCTGCTTGTGATAGGGAACTGGATGTGCAGCAGTCTTATCCGTTCACTGTCGAGACGATGCCCGTTCAGAAGGACATTGTCAAGGGACAGACGGCAGAGATACGCTGCACGCTGAAGCGGGGCGGTGAGTTTGCTGACACTCGCTACACCATCCGATATTTTCAGCCCGAAGGCAAGGGAATACTGAAGATGGACAATAGTACGGTGTTCAAACCCAACGACCGCTATCCGCTCACAAAGAACGTTTTCCGCCTTTATTACACCTCGCTCTCCACCGACCGCCAGACGATTGACGTGTACGTGGAGGACAGTTTCGGTAAGATGCAGCAACTGACTTTCAGTTTCAACAACGAAAAGGCGGAAGAAAAGGGAAAGACCAACGCAGCAGTAACCAAAGCCTCGAACGATGCGAACAGCTAAACGCTTTGCTTTATTCTGTATAATGTGCTTGCTCTGCCAGCCGATCCTTGCCCAGCGCAGGGTACGGTTGGCAGACTTGCCTCCTTTTGAGCGCGCCGTGGTGGTCGTGAAATACTTCGAGGGACTACACAGAGAGAGTTGCTATCCATACGTCGGCTATGGTCATCAACTGCAACCGGGCGAACGTTTCACGGCAGATATGACGGAACGGCAGGCGGACTCGCTCCTCCGTGCCGACCTTTGGAAATGCTTTGAACACTTCAAAGGATATGGCAAGGATGCCCTGCTGCTCAGCCTCCTTGCCTATAATGTGGGCGTGGGGCGATTGCTGGGGTATGGCAAACATCCCAAGAGTAGGCTACTCAAAAAAATAGAAGCTGGAGACAGAAGCTTCTATCGGGAGTATGTTTCATTCTGTCGATATAAGGGCAAGGTTTTGAAAGGTTTGGTCAAGCGCAGACAGGTAGAGTTTGCCTTGTTCTTTCTTCCTTAACCATAGACTGCTATTTTTACTCTTGAATATTATACATTTTAATTTGGTTGTGTAAAATGAAATTAATATCTTTGTAATAATAGCATATTATTAATTAATTTAAATAAAAATCATAATCATGGATAAAACAGATGTAATTTTGCGAGAGCTGACAGAAAAAGAGGTTCTGGAAAGAAAACCTTTTTCACATTTTGGGTGGGAAGGAAATGGAGCATTTTCATTCGTTTCGATATCAGATGGGTATTGGGATTCTGCAAAAATATTACTGGGAAAGATGATTTCTGATAGCCGTAAGATAGCAGTAATTGATACGCTGATATATCCTCTATTTTTCAATTACAGACATTCCATAGAGGCATACTTAAAGGCACTTTTTTTTAACCATGGCAACCATACGGAAGAGGAAAGGCAAAAGTTCTTAAAATGTGGACATAATCTTCAATCTCTATGGAGTAATTTGCGACCGACTTTGGATGCAGGGAAAAAGCATGTAGGAAGCTCTGTCAATTTAGATGCAATAGAACATTATATAAAAGAAATTAATAAATTTGATCCTGACTCTATGGTGATGCGGTATCCTATTAGAAAAGATTTAAAGAATAATAAAGGACGTCAATACCGCGTTGATTTCATTCATTTTGGAGAACGTATGGATGAATTGTGTAATTCTCTGCGACAAATAGATTACGATATCTCTAATCAAATGGATGAATTAGCTACTCCAGAAGAATTAAGCAAATACCTTGAAGTATTCACAAAGTACAAGGATGAAATAGATGAATTTTTATTGCTTTTGGAGAAGGAGTTGAAAGATGAATATAAGGAAGTTGCCATAGACTTTTTCGATTTAGGAACATTGTCAAGTGATGACGAAATGTCAGATGTCGACAAATTCATCCAAGATTGTGCCCCAGATTTGCTAATTCTCCTAAATAATCTATATTATGGTGGACGTTTGGTCAATGAACAAGCTGTTCGATTATCAACCTCTCCAGTTAGAAAGCAGAAAGAATTTGTTCGTTTCTGTAACGAACTATTGAAAAAAGATGGACTCTCTTTTGGAACGGAGCCTTCTGAGGGGCAAATAAATATAGAAGGTAAACTAGCCTCATCCTTGATAGCAGGTATCTCAACATCTATTTCCATTCTAAATTTAGCAGATAAGATACAATAAGAAAGATAGAGTATAAGTCAGATATATTCCTGCGACTTTCTTTTGCTTCTTTTCTTTGGTCGCCTACTCGTTCAAAGAGAAAGAAAAGAAGCCACGCAAACCAAAAATTTGCGTGGCTTTTGCTAGTATTCAGAAGGATATTTTTGCACTTTCGTTATTCTGTCTATTCGTTTGTTGGGATGTCTGTCAAAAGCCCAATTTATTTCATCATCGGGCAGGGTGCTGTGAATGCTTCCACCCATAATCAACCCACAATTTTGCAGGACTTTTTGTCGTGCGTCTTCCTTGCTCTCCGCAACCACATCAAACACTCCATCGAAGATGTATTGTGTCCGAACTCTGTAAACTTTCTTCTTCATAATCTTAAAATTCAACCTTTAATAATCTGTATTCCTTTGGCTCTCCATTGGATAATTTGCGGTGTTTAAGCCAAAAATGATGTGCGCCATAGCCGTATGCAAAGAACTTATCAAGTTCTGTTTCTTCGGCTATTTTGTTGATAGCCGACCTTAACTCCTCTTTGTTGTCGGATAGGGTTATTGCATTAATAACCCTTATGAGAATATGCGGTATCTCATCCACATAGTTGTAGATAATGTTTTCAATCTCTGTTTTCATATCTCTGATAATTTAATGGTTTATACTTTATGCAGTCGCTTTCATTCTTCGACTTATAAGATCTCGATTGGCATTCACAAGGTTTACTATCTGGTCGTGATATTCCGTGTTCTTGTTGCACACGCCACGACTTTGCACCACCTCCAATGATTTCAGTGATACTTCTATTGTTTCTATCCGCTTGCCCTCAATGGTTGCCGATAGGATTAGTGAGTCCTCTTTAAGATAATATTCGTTGGAGAATACGCAATGGTGCATGGTCGCTCCCTCCTCCAAATGTTCCTGCACGCTCTCCAATACATGGACTTGGATAGTGCCGTCCGTGAAATGGATACCGAAAAATTTGGATTTAAGTTCTTTGAAACGCTTTTCATCTTCCATTGCCTTCTTTTGTTTCTGTTCTATTTCCTCCCTTTCACGCAATCTGAGAAGTTCCTCGTGGCTGCGGTCGTGTTCGCCTTTAAGGTCTGTTGGGCAAAGAAATTTTGGGTTGTGAATATCCTTGCCCAACCTGCGGAGTGTGTCTGCATAGTCACTCCAAAGAGAAATGTCTGCTATCTCATAGCCATTACGGACTGCAATCTTGTAGGACTGCCATAGTTCCTCAAAAGTCCTCCTGTTGCCAAGAAAGTAACGTAAATGGTCTGTTCGACCTGCCTTTAGCAATGTTTCCACACGGCTGTCTGTAAGCAATGCAGGAATAAGCTGGGTAGGCACGATGCCATAGAAATTATCCTTAAAACCATTTCTGCGAAGTATGTCTGTAACCTTGAACTTCGGATATATCGGTGAGTAGGCAATATGCTGATAGGCTTCATTATCGTTGCGGATTGCCATAGGACTATAATAGGAAAAGGTATCAACATAGTGTCCCAATACCCTCTGTATGGCAACCACAGCTTTTCGTCCCTGCATATTCCACCAATATTGCCCAATCTCAATTATAGAAGTCTGTGCTTTGTAACCTTTCTCCATACCCACAACAAGTAGGAACATACGCAATACTTGAAACTCTCCACAAGTGGTAAGTATGGTGAAATACTGCTTCTCCTGCAACTTGCGCTCGTAGGTTTCCTTGACCTGCAACTTTGCCCTACAACGAGGGCAAGTGCAAGTTTCTCTATGTTTGTCCATTACCCAATTATGCCCACAATCCATACAAGTGGTGCGACCTTTTGGCAAGCGGTAGGCGAAGTGGTCTATACACTCACGAAATGCCCACTTACTTTGTGTCTTGGTTATCGGGCGAAGATGCTTGCTTTGTTCCAAAACAGCTTTTTCAAATTTGTTTCTCGGTTTCATAGGCTTAAAAATCGAATAGTGAGGGTTGTGCTTTGGTTACTGCGTTCTCGGCCTTTTTCACTCGTGCGTTACGGCTCTGTATCTTGGCAAGTTCCTCACGCTGATATTGCTTAATGGCTTCCTGCCTTGCTTCGGCTTTTTCTTCCTCCGTTAGTTCCACAATGTGATTAACGGCTACTTGGCAAGAAACAGCCTTACCCACCTCTATATCGTCTTCATCATAGTAGTGAACAGCCATAGAGAAGATTTCATCATCATCAAAGCCGTTACAACCGCTTTTCTGCACTTCATTAAGAATGTAGGTGATGCACTCCTCAATATTCTTGTTAGGTTTCATCAAGTTAGGGGCAAACAAGGGGTCTGTCATAGCACGCTGATTAAGATACTCGGCTATTGTCCGTGTGAAATGTTCTGTTCCTTTCATTGTCGTATATGTTTTGATGTTATTAATACTTGGGAATTTCTACTATTTGATTGATACGTCCATATAGGTAGGCTCTTAGGCTTGTTCTGTCGGGTGCGTAATACTCTGTCCATTGTCCGTACTGATTGACAAGGTATTTCTTCAGTACATCAAAGAAGTCAAAGCGATAGCCTTGCAGGGGTACGGCTGTGCGGAAATAGGTATTAGAGTTTACCGCTTCACATAGCCAATTCTTTTCTTCACGGCTCATCATTTCGCCACGATTGAGTTTCATACGTAGGAGATATACTTTGCTGTTACAAAGGCTCTCCAAAGGGGGAACGTCCCATTGTACAAACTTAATTGCCAACACTTGCTCACTTTTTTCAGCCACAGGGTTAATGCGGTAATGAGAGGAGGAGCTATATCCTTTGCTGTTCATCGAAGATGTTGTATTTACCTTTTGCTTATCCATAGCGACATTTTTTTTATGCGTCCAAAGATCGGAGTATGCTGATTCCTTTTTGTAGCAAAATCAAGGTAGCGGGGCGAGGCTTGCACAAGGTTTTGGCGGAAAATACAACCCGTAGGCGTGGAGATTTTCCAGACAAACCAAGCGGCACAGACCTTGGGAAAGCCACAAGCTCCGTACTACCTTTGCGGATAAAAAGGGAACAGCATCCGTCTCCTTTTCATCACATATCGTGGAGCATAGGAAAAGAAGCAAAAGTGCAACGCTCGTAGTGGAATATAGAAAAGGTGGCTATCTCAAAATGCGAGATAACCACCTGATGAAATAAAACGAAGGTTTTACGGAGCTGTGCTTCTCAAAGTACGCAGAGCAGGGTGGCACAGACAATCGCCAGCCAGAAGAGAATGCTCAGCAGCGTAAATGCCACTTTCAGAATTACCCTGACTATAAAGCGTAGTATCAGAAAACCTGCAATGACTGACATGACAGTTACGACTTGTGGCGTTACTATCTTCGAGATAAGCCAAATGGCACCGATAACGATGGAAAGCAGGAAGCCTAGTTCGATGAAGCGTGTCCAACCGAAGCGGCGGACTTGCTTGGGAGAAGTCGGCTGCTGCTTGTTCTTATCAGTTTTGTTCGATGCGTCTGCCTTGATGAAGGCAGGTGTGTGAACGTCTTGATTCATGATGATTGTATTCATATCGGAGCTTTTTATAGTTTCAAGAGCAGTTACAAGATGCGCAGACTACACAAAGACAAGTGTTTGAAAAAACTCTTGGCGTGTGGAGTGGAGCGTTTATCTTGGCTCTTGACACTACAAAAGCTCCAGATGGTGCTACATCAAGTCATGTTCTCACCGCCTATCGTTGGCAGACCATTGACCTCAATGAGCAGAACGATTGTTCCTGTCAGTTCGGTGTAGAGTTTCTCATACTCTGGACTTGCACCAAAGTCGTCCGCCAGTTCGTACTTATCAAAAACGCTTTGCACAGCCTTATTCTTCAGAAGCATTGGTGCCAGTCTTTCAGGAAGAGGAGAAGGGAGTTCTTTCTCGAACTCATTCTCTAAGACAGACACAAGTGTGTCATACTTGGAAAAATGCAAATCTTGGTATAATACTTCGCTTGACATTACCTCTGCTTCGGGATGAGAAAAGCCTTGTGCTATAGCATCGCAGTAAGTTGTCAATGCTTCGTCTGCGCGAGCAGTTATAAACGTATTTTCATTCACTCTCTCTGGAAAATGCTCTCCGAGATACGTTTCCAACTTCAAACGGAAGTAAGAAAGTTCTTTCTTTGTTGTTGTCATAATCTTCTTGGTTTAGGGTTGTACATTATTTTGAGTTGATGCCCATAGCAACATTGAACTTGTCTAACTTGCCAGCCAACTGTTCCATATCGTGTTCTATCTTCTTATTGGTTATACGGGCATAAATTTGTGTAGTTTTAATGTTGGTATGCCCCAACATCTTCGATACACTTTCCATAGGAACACCCTTGCTGAGCGACATGGTTGCAAACGTATGTCGGGCAAGATGGAAGGTCAGATTCTTCTTGATGCCACAAATGTCGGCAATTTCTTTCAAATATGCGTTGGTTTTCTGATTCGTTAGGATGGGAAATAGTTTGCCGTCCCGATAGGTCTTATGACTGTACTTGGCAATGATACTCTTGGGAATGTCAAGCAATAAAACATTTGTCTCCACATTTGTTTTCTGTCTCTTGGTCATAATCCACTGCTTATCATCAAGTGTTACGATATTGTCTGGTGTGAGATTGGAAACATCAATATATGCCAGACCTGTGAAACATGAAAAGATAAAAACGTCCCTTACTAGTTCTAAGCGGTGGATATCCAGTTCTTTGTTGGCAATCTTCATGATTTCCTCGTCCGTAAGGAAGCCACGGTTTACCGGCTCCAAGTGGAAACGATGATTGAGGAATGGGTCGTGAAGAAGATAGCCACGCTTTTGCGCATAGATGGTCACGGTTTTCAGTGCCTTCAATTTCTTGACTGATGTGTTATAGGCACACCCAGCCGCCGTACTCAGGTACAGCTCAAAGTCCTGTACTACGGATGGCGTGAACTCTGCCAGTCCAATATCTTTCTTCCCATACTTATAGATAAGGAATTCTGCGAAATGCCTTCTTAAAACGCTGTACTTTTGCAGGCTGTCCTTGCTGATGGTATGTCCGACACGCTGTCTGACATCTTCGTTGAACTTGTCGAATATAGGGAGAAAGGTCGTGTACTCCCTGTCTTTCCCGACAAAGAATGAGCGGATTTTATCCAATGACAAGGATTCATCATCCTCGAATTTGTGGTAAATGTTATTCAGCATTGTGGAAATGGAGTCCAATGCGGCATTAGCGGATAAGGCTTCTGCCGTCCGACCTTTGAGCCTGCTGGTAGTGTTATTCCACAGCGATTTGTCCACGAATATTTTCGTAGATCCGAAATTAGCCATCTCTCCGTTAAGGAATACTCGTAGCATTACAGGCGACTTTCCTTCTTTGTTCTCATAGTTTGAGCGTAGGTAGAAGGATACCTTGAAATTTGTTCTCATAATGCATCATTCTTTTGTGTAGCACTCGGCTGCAAAGTTAATATATAACACTCTGAAAAAGAAAGAATTAATGCCGTCAATATGGTATTCAAAATCCCGTCACTGCTACATTTTTTGCTGCTACAATTTTTGTGTAGCAGTTTATGTAGCAGAAATTGACCGAATGATGATTGTCAAAACATAGGGTTATGCCGTCAGGCGATAAAGGTATATACAAAGAAAAATCGTTGTAAAACCTTGATTTTACAACGATTATCTAAATTTTGAAGGCTAAAATGAAGACTCTTGTGAAGACCTTTTAAAGCCTATTAGCGGAGAGAGAGGGATTCGAACCCCCGGCACCTCTCAGTGCGACGGTTTTCAAGACCGTTGTAATCGACCACTCTACCATCTCTCCTAGAATCGAGTAGATAATTCGATTGCTTATAAAAGCGGTGCAAAGGTACAGCTTTTGCTTTGAACCGCCAAATATTTTGCTATTTTTATTTGATTATAAATCGTATTTATAGTGCCATGCCGACGTTTTCATCTGATGCTACCGTAGCGGTCGATGAGGATTTTCTTGCCATCTTTTTGGGCTTCAAAGTAAGGTGGTTCGGTGCGCAAATAAATGTCGTCGTAGATGAAATCGGCTATGATGGTGTCTTTCCCATCGGGCAGAATAAGCCCCATCTTGCCATTTTTCTGTGCCATGACAGGCATCATATATAGGTCGTCGACATATACATAAGGCGTGCGGAGGAAGTCGTAGAGGGCATGTACGAGCACACGACCCTTATAATCCTTGATACCGAACTTGTCGTTCTCCTCGTACACCGTATGGAAACGCATGTATTTGCCCTTGATACGCTGCATGTAAGCCACTACCTTACGTTTGTCGTTGATGAGTTGTATCAGGTAAGAGAAGGTATCGCAATAGTTGGCAGCAGCGCGGGCGAGCACTATCTTCCAATCCAATCCGTCCAAGACCTTGCGGTTTAAGTCGATATAACGGGCGATGGCCTCTTCTTTCTCGGGTACAGAGAGCTTGGCCAACTGTTCCTCAAATTTCAGCATAATGGCTTTGGAACCCGACATTCCTTTGATATACCGATGCACTTGACGACTCATTTCGTCGCATACAAACTTATCTATCATCGACAATTCTACCTTGTCGACATAGAGTTCATCGAAATTTTCTACTGTAATTCTCTTCATAGTGTTTTCCTCCGGTTCTTAGATGTGGCAGTAGTATAGATTACAAAGATAGACGTTTTCCGCGTAATCACAAAAGAGCGAACAGTTAATAGTTGTAAACAGAAGCTGTGTCACGGGGACGTATGAATAGGATAAAGATGCGAAAACCGCCACTTATCACTTCCAACTCGTCTACTTGTCTGCTCATTAGCTTGTCTATTATTATGCTGCAGGGGCTTGGCAGTCTTCCTGCAAAGGCTGAACAGCAATGCTGAAAGGGCGGGGCAGCGATGCTGAGGAGCCTATGCAGGAGCCCCACCCTAACTCTCCCCAAAGGGGGAGGGAATCGTTTTAAGCTAGTAATTTAACTAGTTGGGGGGGTAAGTCTGTAAGTGTTTGAGTTCAGAAGTTATTAAATTAGGCGTGATAAGTGGTGAGTATACACAAAAAAAG
>NZ_JRPT01000084.1:0-11063 GCF_000762865.1 Prevotella sp. S7 MS 2
ATTTCTCATTCTTACATTATATATAATAGGGAAAGGTTCTTACCCTTTCATAAAATCTTAATAACACCTGTAAGTGATTTATACTGCTTGTAGACGTTTTAGATGGCACAATAACAACTTACCATTACCATCACGTAAGTGCATACCATTGCCTCTACAATAGCGGAAATACTTGCAATCGGCACACTCATCCTTACGCATCCACTCACGATTACGATAGGGTTGGTATCGATTTTCCCACACTTCCATGAAGTCATCTTCATAAATATTGCCTTGATGATAGTCGGCACGAATACTCGCACAAGCCGAGATGGAACCATCAACTAGTACCGATCCGGTCGTTATACCGGCATTACAAAAGAAGAAATTATCGCGTACATCGCCCTCATAGTTGCCCAAGAATCCTTCGCAACCGTAACTCGTATGGATTCGTCCTTCCTTTCTTGTCTGCTTGATGAAATCAAAAAGTCCTCTGAATTCTTCATTCGTAAGGCGCATCATTGGGTCATAGGCAGCCCTACCCACAGGGAATACACTGAACAAACGCCAAAGTTTAACACCCTTAGCAATCAAAAACTCCTTGATATCATTCAACTTTCCATAGTTTTGACGGTTCACACAAGTCACCACATCAAACACCAATGGATAGGCAGCCACCATCATATCAATAGCACAAGAGACTCGCTCAAAGCTATGCTTGTGCCCTCTCATCCAGTTATGATCCTCCTCTAGCCCATCCATACTCACGGTGATGGAATGCAATCCGGCATCCAGTAACTTATTGAAACGTTCTTGTGTCAAGTACAACCCATTAGTCACCATACCCCAAGGGAATCCTTTCTCATAAATAGCAGCGCAACATTCCTCCAAATCTTCACGCATCAAAGGCTCTCCACCAGTCACGACAACGAACACTTGATGCGGATCTTGCTTGGCAGCAATGCCATCCAACACGCGCAAGAAATCTTCTTTCGGCATGTCCCTAGCCTCCATCTTCACCTTACAATCGCTTCCACAGTGCCTACAATGAAGATTACAACGCAACGTACATTCCCAAAACAACTGGCGCAAGGGATGCTCTTCCACCTTTTGATTGAGCATTTTGCGCCACAATTCCAATGCCACTTTACGGCGAAATGATAGAGGTGTTGCTTTCATTTACTTCTTTTGTTTCTTCAATTTCTTATCTGCTGTCACCTCAAAGTACCCTCTATTCCATCCGGAACCTTTTTCTTTTTGCACAATAGTGACCTGCGTGCCTTTCAAAGAGCTCTTTTCAAACGTGCCACCATTGGCTTCGCCGTCCACGTCTTCAAACATAACGACAAGGTCTTCCTTTAAATATCTTTCACTAGAACTATACAACTTTTTAGTAGAGAATTTCCCTTCTGCATCTGTATAGACGGTATCGCGTCCTCCCAAATAGTTATTAGTTGGTATTGCAACAACTCGTATGCCCTTGATATGAGCTCCATCTTCCGTCTTTACCTGTCCTTTTACTTGGAATGAAATATTAGGAACGCCATATTCACAAATCATTGGTCCATCAGGGTCGTCTAAAGATTTGCTACAAGAACCAAATCCTAACAGGGTAAACAATGCTGCCAATAGAGCATTATACCAATGTGTAAATTGTACTTTCATGGTCAATTCATTAAATGTTACTATTATAATAAGGAGTGAATCTACTTCGACTTCTTAGTTAATTTCTTATCTGCTGTCACCTCAAAATCACCCCCATACCAATGCTCTCCTTTTTTCTTCTGTACAATAGTGACCTGCATGCCTTTCAAAGAGTCCTTTTCAAACGTACCACCATTGGCTTCGCCGTCCACGTCTTCAAACGTTACAACAAGTTCATTCTTCAAGTATGACTCCCCATAAGTCTTTAACTTCTTCATCTCAAAATTACCATTGGCATCGGTATAAGCCGTATCTCTCCCCTGCGTTTCACGATAATTTCGACTTTTTATTGTCACTTGAATTCCTCTTAGATCGCTTCCCGTGTCTCCTTTCACGTTTCCTTTCACTTGATAAGACACTATTGGTGTACCATATTCCTCAGTACCTGTAGAATCACAAGATTCAAAACCGAGCAGCGAAATCAGCGAAGCAAGAATTGCACTATACCAATGATTAAGCCTTATTTTCATGTTTCTTCTATTAAAGTTTTCTATTGTTATAATCGCAAAAATAATAAATCTTGCGCCCTATTTCCAACTTTTCGCCCCTCTTTATACTTTTTTAATCTTGTTAAAAACTGATTTCAGCACCACCTCTAGAGCAAGAACAAAACATAATAGTGTTCACATTATCTGAACAACAATAATAGAAGATGTAATCATTACAAAACTTTTCAATTGTTTTCTCAATTGGATAACTTTTTTTACGTAACTTTGTCGAAAGTTGAACGAAATAGAATAGATCTTATTTAAAAGTCTAATAAGAGTTTAACAGCAACCAAAGCATAACCAATTTAACATCAACGACTTAGGTTAAAACAGCAATAATGGAAATCAAGAAAAGGAATGGTAAAATCGAAATATACGATTTACAAAAAATAATATCAGCTATCAAGAAGAGTTTCAACAGCGTAAACAATCTTCGACATGAGCAAGAAATCGAAGCTATGGCAAACGAGGTAGAATGCTACCTCAACGAACATGGCGACAAACGAGATGTTGAAAACATTCAAGACAAGGTAGAAAAGACTTTGATGGAACACGGTTTCTACGACGAAGCCAAAAGTTATATCCTCTTCAGATGGCAACGAAACGAGCAGCGAAAATACATTAGGAACATCGCATTCAATATCGGTGACAATGGCATAGAAGAGGTTCTCAACGGCATTCGTCAAGACTTTCGCGAGGCAGAGTACAGCGTCACACTTCTATCAGATAAGTTTGTAAGTTTCTCAAAACCCCTCATGAGCCAAAAAGAAAAACTCAACGCGCTCATCAAAGCGGCCGTAGAACTTACCACGGCAGAAAGTCCGATGTGGGAAATGATATCAGGCAGATTGCTCAACTTCCAAATAAACCGAGGCATTGAAGAGGAAGAAAGGAAGTTAGGAATCAATACTTTCTACGAGAAATTGCGCTACCTGACAGACGAGAGACTCTACGGCAGCTACATACTAGACAACTATTCCAAAGAAGAGATAGCCAAAGCCGAGGGCTTCATGGTCGAATCGCGCAACCACCTATTTAATTATAGTGGGCTCGACTTGCTGGCCAAGCGTTATCTTATCCGCACTTACGACGGTCGAATTATTGAGCGTGTACAAGAGATGTACATGGGTATAGCCCTCCATCTAGCCATGCCGGAGAAAGAAAATCGCTTGATGTGGGTGGAGAAAATATACCATTTGCTCAGTAAATTGGAAGTGACAATGGCCACCCCCACCCTTTCCAACGCTCGCAAACCTAACCACCAACTCTCCAGTTGTTTCATCGATACAGTCCCCGACAGCCTCACTGGCATTTATCGCAGCATCGACAACTTTGCACAGGTAAGCAAATTCGGTGGCGGTATGGGCATGTACTTCGGCAAAGTAAGGGCTACCGGAGGCAGTATCCGTGGCTTTAAGGGAGTAGCCGGAGGCGTCATCAGATGGATGAAATTGGTCAACGACACCGCTGTGGCAGTAGATCAACTGGGCATGCGACAAGGAGCTGTGGCCGTATATCTGGATGCTTGGCACAAAGATATACCCGAATTCCTGCAGCTACGCACCAATAATGGCGACGACCGCATGAAAGCTCACGACATATTCCCGGCTATCTGCTACCCCGATTTATTCTGGAAAATGGCCGAACAAAGCCTCGACCAAAACTGGTACTTGTTCTGTCCGAACGAGATTTTGCGCGTCAAGGGCTATTCACTCGAAGACTATTACGGCGAAGAATGGGAACGCAGATACCAAGAATGTATAGACGACGCCCGCATCTCACGCCGCATCATCACCATCAAAGACTTGGTAAGGCTTATCCTCCGCTCTGCCGTTGAGACCGGAACTCCCTTCACTTTCAACCGCGACATCGTGAATCGAGCCAATCCCAATTCGCATAAAGGCATCATATACTGCTCTAATCTATGTACCGAGATTGCTCAAAACATGGCTTCCATCGACGAAGTGAGTCGCGAGATACAAACCAAAGACGGTGAAACAGTGGTGGTAACGACAGTCAAACCGGGCGAATTCGTAGTATGCAATCTTGCCAGTCTGTCGCTCGGCCGATTGCCTTTGGAAGATAAAGAAGCTATGTGCGACAAGGTAGCCACCGTCATTCGTGCGCTCGACAACGTCATCGAACTCAACTTCTATCCCGTTCCTTACGCCCAAATCACCAACCATCGCTATCGCAGTATAGGTCTCGGCGTGAGCGGTTACCATCATGCGCTGGCCACTAGAGGCATTAAATGGGAGAGCGACCGCCATCTAGAGTTCATGGACGAAGTGTTTGAAACCATCAACTATGCAGCCATCTCTGCCAGTTCAGACCTAGCCAAGGAGAAAGGGCGGTATCAATACTTCGACGAAAGCGACTGGCAGACAGGGGCATACTTCGACAAACGCGATTACAAATCGGAAGAATGGACGCAACTCCGTCAAAAGGTTGCCGACCAAGGTATGCGCAACGCCTATCTATTAGCCATTGCTCCAACCAGCAGTACAAGCATACTTGCGGGTACGACAGCCGGACTCGACCCCATCATGCAGCGTTTCTTCTTAGAAGAGAAAAAGGGCGCCATGCTTCCACGTGTGGCTCCTGCCCTCTCCGACCGCACATACTGGCTCTATAAAGGTGCCTACCACATCAATCAACAGTGGAGCGTACGGGCATCGGGTATCCGTCAACGCCATATAGACCAAGCCCAGAGCATGAACCTCTATATTACCAACGACTACACCATGCGCCAAGTACTCGACCTCTATCTGCTTGCTTGGAAGAGCGGTGTCAAGACCATTTACTACGTACGCAGCAAGTCGTTGGAGGTTGAAGAGTGCGAGAGCTGTGCCTCATAATCCCACGACCCCATCACCCTATAAACCGAATTGATAAAATAAACGATATGGATAATAATCAGTTACAGCGCAACGCGCTTTTCAATCCACAAGGAGACACCGACCTAAGACTACGCCGTATGATAGGTGGGAACTCTACTAACCTCAACGACTTCAATAATATGCGCTACCCATGGGTAAGCGATTGGTATCGTCAGGCTATGAACAACTTTTGGATTCCGGAAGAAATCAACCTCACACAAGATACCAAAGACTACCCCAACCTACCTCAAGCAGAGCGCACGGCATACGATAAGATATTGAGTTTTCTCGTGTTTCTCGACTCATTACAGAGCAACAACCTGCCCACCATCAGTGAGTACATCACCGCAAACGAGGTAAATCTCTGTCTACATATACAGACTTTCCAAGAGTGTGTGCACAGCCAAAGCTACAGTTACATGCTAGATACCATCTGTTCGCCCGAAGAACGAAACGACATACTCTATCAGTGGAAGACCGACGAACACTTGTTGAGACGCAACACATTTATCGGCGACTGCTACAACGAGTTCCAAGCCCACCGCGATAAATTCCGTTTGATGAAAGCATGTATGGCCAACTTCATCCTCGAAGGCATCTACTTTTACAGTGGCTTCATGTTTTTCTACAATCTTAGTAGAAACGGTAAGATGTCGGGCTCGGCTCAAGAGATTCGCTACATCAACCGCGACGAGAACACCCATCTATGGCTTTTCCGCAACATCATCGTAGAGTTGAAGCAAGAAGAACCCGATCTCTTCACGTCAGAGAAGATGGCTGTGTACGAGGAAATGATGCGCGAGGGCATCCGACAAGAGATAGCTTGGGGGCAATATGTCATTGGCGATAACGTACAAGGACTCACCCAGCAGATGGTTTCCGACTACATACGCTATCTAGGCAACCTGCGTTGGCACAGTCTGGGATTCGGTTACCTCTTCGAAGATAATCGTTCGGAACCAGCCGATATGCAATGGGTGGCACAATATTCAAACGCCAACAAGGTGAAAACCGACTTCTTCGAGGCCAAAAGTACGGCCTATGCCAAGAGTACGGCACTCATCGATGACTTGTAACAATCTAAAAGGCGAACCCAATGGTTCGCCTTTTATCGTATACCACATCTACTTGACAATAAATCAATTTCTTTATGCCCCGACTGCAAGGTCAAAACAACATCGCTGCATAGCCTAGGCAATGATGCTGAAAAGCCTCAACAGCATCGCTGACAAGCCGTTGCAATTTATCAATAATAGCCTTCCTACCACTGATATTTTCTTGTTTCTAAGTTTTTTTTCGTAACTTTGACGCTATAATTATAAGGAAAACATATTTCTATGGACGACGAGATAAGAGACAACGAACTATCGGAGAATTCGGAAGACACACTTGTTGGGAACACAGGAAACGACTACAAGCCTGCCGACAGGTTTGATGCTTCGGCCGTACATCACCTGAGTGGCATGTACAAGAATTGGTTTCTTGACTATGCTTCTTACGTGATTCTGGAGCGTGCCGTGCCCCATATAGAAGATGGTTTGAAGCCCGTTCAGCGACGTATCTTACACTCTATGAAGCGCATGGACGACGGTCGATACAACAAGGTGGCCAACATCGTGGGACATACCATGCAGTTCCATCCTCATGGAGACGCTTCTATTGCCGACGCATTGGTACAAATGGGACAGAAAGATTTGCTCATCGACACACAAGGGAACTGGGGAAACATCCTCACGGGCGACCGTGCGGCTGCATCACGATATATAGAAGCACGTCTATCGAAGTTTGCTCTCGATGTAGTTTTCAATCCGAAGACTACCGAATGGCAACTCTCTTACGACGGGCGTAACAAAGAACCAATCACTCTACCGGTCAAGTTTCCATTGCTATTAGCGCAAGGTGCCGAGGGTATCGCTGTGGGATTGAGTAGCAAACTGCTGCCACATAACCTCAATGAAATATGCGATGCCGCCATCAATTACCTGCGTGGAGAAGCATTCCAACTCTATCCCGATTTCCCTACCGGTGGCTCTATCGACGTAAGTAAGTACAACGACGGGCAACGTGGTGGGTCCTTGAAAGTAAGAGCCAAGATAGAAAAGCTCGACAGCAAGACACTTGTGATCAAAGAAATACCGTTCAGCAAGACCACCAGCAGCCTCATCGATTCCATTCTGAAAGCTATTGAAAAAGGAAAAATCAAGGCTAAGAAGGTGGACGACAATACTGCTGCCGACGTAGAAATACAAGTACATCTAGCTCCGGGTGTCTCTTCCGACAAGACGATAGATGCACTTTACGCTTTCAGCGATTGCGAAGTGAATATCTCGCCCAACTGTTGTGTCATTGAAGACAACAAGCCTTGCTTCCTCACTGTGAGTGATGTGCTTCGCCACAGTGTAGACTCCACGATGGGATTATTGCGTCGTGAGCTACAGATACGCCGAGACGAGTTGCTCGGCATGCTGTTCTTCGCCTCTTTAGAGAAGATTTTCATAGAGGAACGCATCTACAAAGACAAAGCATTTGAGGAGGCTAAGAACATGGATGCAGCCGTGAAACACATTGACAAGCGGCTGGAGCCTTTCAAACCTACGTTCATTCGCGAGGTGACACACGACGATATCATGCGCTTGATGGAAATAAAAATGCAACGTATCTTGAAGTTCAGCAAGGATAAAGCCGATGAACTGATAGCCAAGATGCAAGGCGAAATCAAGGACATAGAGCATGATTTGGCTCACATGACCGACGTTACCATCAACTGGTTTGACTTTATCAAGCAGAAATATGGCAAGCAATATCCACGCAAAACTGAGATTCGTTCGTTCGATACCATTGAAGCTGCCAAAGTAGTAGAGGCCAATGAGAAACTCTATATCAACCGCCAAGAAGGCTTCGTGGGTACAGGTTTGAAGAAAGACGAGTTTGTTTGTAACTGCTCAGATATTGATGATATCATCATATTCTTTAAAGATGGCAAGTATCGCATCACCAAAGTAACCGACAAAATGTTCGTGGGTAAGGGCATTATCCACCTACAAGTGTTCAAACGCAACGACCGACGAACAGTCTACAACGTCGTCTATCGCGATGGAAAGAAGGGATATTACTACATCAAACGGTTCAACGTGTTGGGCGTAACGCGCGATCGAGAGTATGATTTAACTGCCGGTACACCGGGATCTAAGGTTATGTACATGACAGCCAACCCCAACGGAGAGGCCGAAGTAATAAAGATTACACTCGAACCGAACGAGAAGAAGGTGCGTACACGCCTGTTCCGAGAGAAAGATTTTGCCGAAGTGAAGATTAAGGGACGTGCATCTCGCGGTAATCTTTTGGTGAAAGAAGAAGTTCATCGCATCGGTTTGAAGAATCGCGGACACTCTACTTTGGGTGGTCGCAAGGTATGGTTCGACCCCGATGTGAACCGTATTAACTACGACGAGCATGGACGTTTCCTCGGCGAATTCAACGATGACGACAGCATTCTCGTCGTTCTTGACAACGGAGAATACTATATTACCGACTTCGATGCAAACAATCACTACGAAGACAACATTCGTATCATCGAGAAATATGTGCCGGAGAAGGTGTGGACAGCGGTGGTCTTCGATGCCGACAATCAGAATTATCCATATCTGAAACGCTTCATGCTCGAAGCAACAAAGCGCAGACAGACTTATCTAGGAGAAAATCCGGAGTCTAAAGAAGTGTTGCTTACCGACACGGTATACCCTCGTATACAAGTCAACTTCGGTGGTGCCGACGGCTCACGTGCCCCACTTGAAATAGACGCAGAGCAGTTTGTAGGCGTCAAAGGATTCAAGGCCAAGGGCAAACGTATTACCACTTGGCAGGTGGAAGAGATTCAAGAGTTGGAGCCAACGCGCTTCCCAGAACCTCAAAACACTGAATCTCAAGATACCAATGAGGAAGAAGAGGAAGACGAAGACCTTGATCCTGATGCAGGAAAAAGCGAACAACAGGTGAGAGATGAGATTACCGGACAGTTGAGTTTGTTCGATGATGTGGATGTATAGCAAGCTATCCCAACCGGTCAAGAAGGTTGTTTTGTGCTTAATCAGTGGCCTATGGACCATCGGAATGCAAGCACAAAGCGATACCATGAAGGTTTTAAATGCCTTCATGGTGGGCGTAGGTACGACCAATCTATTAGACACCTATCTCTCTCCAGAGAAGTATCGAGGCACCGAACTACGCCTGATGTGGCAGTCGGTACGCGAACCTAACTATAGTAAATGGTCGCGCGAGATTACCATACAAGGCGATGTGGCGTTCGCAGGAAATCGCGCCGGCAACGGAACTGAGATGGCTGGCATGTGCAACTTCTGCTATGCGTGGCATTACAATTGGCATTTTGCCAATCATAAATTAAACCTCAAACTCGGCGGAATGGCTGATACCAACGTGGGATTTATTTATAATAACCGCAACGGAAACAATCCGGCACAAGCCCGTGTCTACATCAATTTGCAGCCATCAGCCGTCGCCAGCTACCAGTTTATACTGCATGGACGCCCCACTTTCGTACGTTATGAAGTGGCAGTACCGCTCGTTGGCCTCATGTTTAGTCCCGCTTACGGACAAGCTTATTACGAGATATTCTCGGAGGGGAACTACGATCATAACATCGTGCCGACTACAACGGTCTCTACTCCATCCTTGCGACAGATGCTGACACTCGATTATAAACTTGGCAGAACGACCATACGAGCCGGTTATTTAGGCGATTTCCAGCAGTCGTATGTGAACAATTTGAAGACACACATTTATACCCACGCCCTCATTGTGGGCTTTGTCAAACGTTTCTCTTTTGCAAAGAAATGAAGAATCCACACCCTTTCATATCGCTTCTGACCGCCTGTTTGTGCATGATATATTGTTTTTCATCATGCGTAGACGAAGAAGAATTTGCCCAAACTCCGCAAGGTAATTTCGAAGCATTGTGGAAAATCATGGATGAGCACTACTGTTTCTTCTCTTATAAAAAGGTAGATTGGAACGAAGTACACGCACGCTATGCGCCACAGATAGACAACAACATGTCGCAAACACAACTGTTTGAGGTATTGGCCAACATGTTATCGGAGTTGAAAGACGGTCATGTGAATCTATTTACAGCGTTCGATCTGGCACGCAATTGGAGCTGGCATGAAGATTATCCGAAAAACTTCAGCGACTCATTGCTGTCCATCTATTTGGGGAAAGACTATAAGATTTCAAACGGAATGAGCTATCGCGTGCTCAACGATAACGTAGGTTACGTGCGTTGTTCCACCTTTAATCGCGATTTCGGAAGCGGAAATCTCGACAATATATTGTCGGCATTGGTAACTTGCCGAGGCCTCATTGTAGACATAAGAAACAATGGCGGAGGCATGATGACGAGTGCTAAGGAGTTGGCTGCACGCTTCACCAACGAGCAAATACTCGTCGGTTATATGCATCATAAGACTGGTCCGGGACACAACGACTTCTCGCCGATGACGGAACAGACTCTCTCTCCAAGCAAAGGAGTGAGATGGCAAAAACCCGTAGTGGTGCTGACAAACCGTTCGGTGTATAGTGCTGCCAACGAGTTTGTGAAGTATATGAAGTGCTGTCCGAACGTCGTGGTGGTGGGAGACCGCACAGGTGGTGGTGCCGGATTGCCTTTCTCCAGTGAGCTACCCAATGGTTGGGGCGTACGATTCAGTGCTTGTCCCATGTACGATAAGGATAAAAAAGACACAGAGTTTGGTATCGAACCAGACCATACGGTACACCAATCGACGGCGGATTTCGCACGTGGACGTGATACGCTCATTGAGTATGCCCGACAATTATTGGCAAAATAATTTCGTAGGAAATTGCAGTTTCTAAATATAAATATGTATCTTTGCACTCGCAAATGCGCTTGTGGCGGAATTGGTAGACGCGCTAGACTTAGGATCTAGTAGTTCACGCTGTGTAGGTTCGAGTCCTATCAGGCGCACGAAAGGTAAAG
>NZ_JRPT01000085.1:0-10057 GCF_000762865.1 Prevotella sp. S7 MS 2
AAGGATTTATAGGCTATTTAAGTTTTACCAGACAGCAATAAAAAGATTATAATTACTGAAAGTTCTCTATACCGACAATACTCTAGCCTTATTGTCGGTATACCACCTATATAAATATAGAAAATAAGAAAGACAAAGAAAAACATTTAGAAGGATTTGGAAACTGCCAACTAGCTGTAATTAGTCTTCAATAATTATTTCCATGTCTTTAATAAACTCCTAATGGTTTTGTGTCATTCTGTCATATTATGTCACTTGGCACATGGTTTGTTAATAAGATGGCGGATATTGGTGTCCACATCAAATTAGATAATAACAAAAATAAATATATAAGATTATGGGAAAGATTATTGGAATCGACTTAGGTACAACCAACAGCTGCGTTTCCGTATTTGAAGGTAACGAACCTGTTGTGATAGCAAATAGCGAAGGTAAGCGCACAACCCCTTCTGTTATCGGTTTTGTAAAAGATGGCGAGCGCAAGGTGGGTGACCCTGCTAAGCGTCAGGCTATCACCAACCCGACTAACACAGTATACTCTATCAAACGCTTTATGGGTGAGACTTACGACCAATCGCGTAAGGAAGCAACGAGCATGCCTTATAAGGTAGTAGACGAAAACGGTTTCCCCCGTGTAGATATTGAGGGACGCAAATATACTCCGCAGGAAATTTCTGCCATGGTATTGCAGAAGATGAAGAAAACTGCTGAGGATTATTTAGGTCAGGAAGTAACCGATGCTGTCATCACAGTACCAGCTTATTTCTCTGATTCACAGCGTCAGGCAACCAAAGAAGCCGGCCAAATTGCAGGCTTGAACGTTCAGCGTATTGTAAACGAACCTACAGCAGCTGCACTCGCTTATGGCGTAGACAAGGCTAACAAGGATATGAAGATTGCCGTATTCGACCTTGGTGGTGGTACATTCGATATCTCTATTCTAGAATTCGGTGGCGGTGTATTCGAGGTATTATCTACCAATGGTGATACTCACCTTGGTGGCGACGACTTCGACCAAGTTATCATTAACTGGCTGGCTGACGGCTTTAAGGCCGACGAGGGTATCGATTTGAAGAAAGACCCAATGGCCATGCAACGCTTGAAAGAGGCTGCCGAGAAAGCTAAGATTGAATTATCAAGCTCTACATCTACCGAAATCAACTTGCCTTACATCTCGGCTGAAGGTGGCGTACCTAAGCACTTGGTAAAGACTTTGACCCGTGCACAGTTCGAACAATTGGCTCATGGACTTATCCAAGCTTGTCTTGTTCCTTGCCAAAATGCGATACGCGATGCCAAGTTACAGACTTCAGACATTGACGAAGTTATCCTCGTAGGTGGTTCCAGCCGTATTCCTGCCGTGCAGACATTGGTGAAGAACTACTTTGGCAAAGAGCCTTCTAAGGGCGTAAACCCCGACGAAGTGGTAGCCGTAGGTGCTGCTATTCAGGGTGCTATCTTGAACAAAGAAAGCGGTGTGGGCGACATCGTGTTGCTCGACGTAACCCCGTTGACCCTCGGTATCGAGACTATGGGTGGCGTGATGACAAAGCTGATTGAGGCTAACACAACCATCCCAGCTAAAAAGAGCGAAGTATTCTCTACAGCCGTAGACAACCAGACTGCCGTTACCATTCACGTATTACAAGGCGAGCGTCCCATGGCTTCACAGAATAAGAGCATCGGCCAGTTCAATTTAGAGGGTATCGCACCTGCACGTCGCGGTGTTCCGCAGATTGAAGTTACATTCGATATTGACGCCAACGGTATCTTGAACGTAAGCGCCAAAGACAAGGCTACAGGCAAGGAACAGAACATCCGCATTGAGGCATCAAGTGGTTTGAGCAAGGAAGAAATCGACCGTATGAAAGCAGAGGCAGAAAGTAACGCCGAAGCAGACAAGAAAGAGCGAGAGAAAGTGGACAAGATGAATCAGGCAGACTCCATGATTTTCACCACCGAGAACTTCTTGAAAGACAACGGCGACAAGATTCCTGCTGACCAAAAGCCCGGTATCGAGAGTGCTCTCCAGCAACTCAAAGATGCTCATAAGAGTGGTGATGTGGCTGCAATTGATACAGCTATCAACAACCTCAACACCGTGATGCAGACTGCTAGCCAGCAAATGTATCAAGGAGCACAAGGTGCTCAGCCCGGCCCCGACGCTTCTCAAGACTTCAACGGTGGTGCTCAAGACGGTCAACAATCCCAAGGTGGCAACGCCAGCGACATCCAAGACGCAGACTTCGAGGAAGTGAAGTAATCTCTCAGGAAATGTAACGATAGAATATAAAAAACTATAAGTGAATGGCAGCAATGTAATAGAGATATTATGTTGCTGCTATTTTCGTATTATAAATTAAGAATGTATAGACTATCAAATTATTATTATAGTCTTAATTATGTGTGCAACTATTATGAAATATACGCTATATATTTTGACACCCAAAGCATGCTATAGATGAAAGTGCTATGTATATTCAAAATCGAATTACGAAGAACTTGATAAAGTATAGCTGGGTGCGGATGAGGAAAAGAGACAACAGAAACATAATTTCTTCAACCAATGATATTATATCAAATACTATGAGGGTGCTGTTTTAGTCTGTGCCTGTAATATCCAAAAACAAAAAGTTAGATCTAAAGTTTTGATACGAATTACATGATGACAGAATCAGGAAAGGATTGCTTATTTATCATAGATAAAAATGTTCGAAGCAGCTTGGTCCTTACGTCCGCCGTCTTAATTCTCAACTCGCCATCTCGTGGTCAAGTCTTGTCATACGGTTGGATAGTGGTGTCCTTGCTGCCTCTTCGGATTAATACTAACACCCGCTGGTTAATTCAGGCTTAACGGTATTCCTATCATCCGCGAGGATGTTCCGCTCGATTATGCCGGCTGTTAGTACTTCACTACAAAGATAAATAATTATTCTATACATTGCGTCAAAAAACAAATATTTTTCGATAATGACATTAAAAGAATTGGAATGGTAGAGTCAACTAGCAAATACAAAATTAGCATAGTTAACTCTACTCCAACCAAAAGGACTGGAACTAAAGGTATATTGGCGTATATTAAATAGAAATATATTGGACAATTAGTTAGGATTCAGGTTAGTAGCACTTAGGTATAAATATAAAAAAGAGGAAATGATTTGCTCATCTTTCCTCCATATATGAGAATCAAAAAAAGCCCCTCCGAAGAGGAGCTACAGGAAAATATCCTTCGGCATATAGCCTTATTGTGATAAGATGTAGAAATCTTTCTGTTGCAAATATAGATTATTTATTTTGAAGTTACAAATATTTTGTATAATTTTATTGCATTAATTTAATAAAACATGAAAAAGCGCATATTAGGATTGGATTCCGGTACCAATAGCCTAGGTTGGGCTGTGGTTGATAGAGATGAGAACAATCAATATTCACTAATTAAATATGGTGATCTGATTTTCGAAGAGGGAGTAAAAATCGAGAAAGGTGTTGAATCATCAAAAGCTGCAGAGAGGACCAGCCACCGAGCTCTGCGAAAGCTATACTTTAGACGGAGACTACGTAAGATAGAAGTATTAAAAGTTCTAGTGAAATATAACTTATGTCCTCAAGTCTCTGAAGAAGAACTACATTTATGGCATACGCGAAAACTATATCCCCAAAACAAAGATTTATTACAATGGCAACGTACTGACGAAAAGGAGGGGAAGAACCCTTACATATACAGGTATCGCTGCTTACATGAAGAGCTTGACATGTCAGTATCTGCAAATCGCATGACTGTAGGTAGAGCCATGTATCATCTTGCACAACGAAGAGGTTTTTTAAGTAATAGGTTAGATAATGAAGAAGATGAAAATCAAATAGGTGCTGTAAAATGCGGTATTTCTAATTTAACAGAAGAAATACAATCTTCAGGATGTAAGTATTTAGGAGAATACTTCTATAAACTTTATAATGAACATGGCAATACGGTGAGACTTAGGACTAGATATACAAGTCGTGAATTTCACTATAAAAAAGAATTTTATGCAATATGCGAAAAACAAAAGCTAGATAAAAAACTAATCGAAGAATTAGCAAGCGCGTTGTATTTTCAGCGTCCGCTGAAATCACAACGCCATACTGTTGGAAGATGTACATTCGAGCCTAATAAACCAAGATGTGCAGATTCTCATCCTGCATATGAAGAATTCCGTATGCTGAGTTTTATAAATACAATTAAGGTGCAAGGGCCTTATGATACAGAACTTCGTGTACTAAATACAGAGGAACGAGACTCCATTACTAAATTGTTTTGCAGAAAATCTAAACCCAACTTTGACTTTGAGGATATTGCCAAAGAACTAGCGGGCAGAAATAACTATTGCTATATAGGCGATGTTGTTGATAAAGCTTATAAGTTTAATTATCGGATGTCACAAGGTGTTTCAGGATGCCCAACGACGACTTACTTGATAAACGTATTTGGTCAAGACTGGCAAACGGGTATAGCAGAATCATATCAAGCCATTGACACAAAATTGGGACAGAAGTCTGTAGATGCAATGATTGATGATGTTTGGAATGTATTGTACTCATTCTCATCAAAAGATAAATTACGAGACTTTGGACGTAAAAAATTACAATTAGGAGATAAAGAAGCAGACACTTTTGCAAATATCAAATTGACTCATAAGTTTGCATCGCTTAGTTTAAAAGCTATTCGTAAGATAAATATATTTTTGCGTATGGGTCTAGTCTATTCCCATGCAGTAACCTTAGCTAATATTCCTACTATAGTAGGAACTGATATATGGCAAAGAAAACGTAATTTTATATTGGCTGAACTTCTACCTCTCATAGAAAATTTTAATCCCAAGGAGACAAAATTACAAGAAACTCTGGATTTCTGTGTGAAAGACTTTCTACAAAATAATTTTGAATTAAAAAATGGAGCTGTAGATAAGCTCTATCATCCTTCGATGATAGAGGCCTATCCGGATGCAGGATTGAATAGCAACGGTATATTACAACTCGGTTCACCACGTACTAACGCCATACGGAATCCTATGGCTATGCGTTCACTACATGAGATAAGAAAGGTTATAAACCAGTTATTGAAAGATAAAATCATAAATCAAGATACAGAAATACATGTCGAATACGCTCGCGAACTAAATGATGCAAACAAACGAAAAGCAATATCTATTTGGCAGAAATCACAAGAGAAATTACATAAGAAATATGTAGAGGAGATAACAAATCTATACAAGGAAGAAACCGGAAAAGCAATAGTACCAACAGATACAGATATTCTGAAATTCAAATTATGGGAAGAACAAAATCATATTTGTTTGTACACAGGACAGCAAATAGGCATTGCTGAATTTCTTGGAGCTACCCCCAAATATGATATAGAACATACTATACCACAGAGTGTGGGTGGAGATAGTACTGACATGAATCTGACATTATGTGACAGCAGATTCAATCGCGAGATTAAAAAAGCTCAATTACCAACACAACTGGGTAATCACGCAGACATATTAGTACGAATAGCTGGTTGGAAAAACAGCTACGAGAAATTATCCAAAGACATAGATCGTATTCGTACTCATTCCGGAATGGCTAAAGACATAAAAGACAGGCTAATTCAAAAAAGGCACTTATTAAAATTAGAACGTGACTACTGGCGTGGGAAATATGAACGATTCACAATGAATGAGATTCCAGAGGGATTCAGTCGCAGGCAGGGTGTAGGTATTGGACTCATTTCTAAATATGCGGGACTATATTTAAAATCATTATTCCATGATAAGAATGAACGTAACAAAGGTCATGTATTTGTTGTAAAAGGGACTACAACTGCTGAATTTAGGAAAATGTGGGGATTGCAAAATGAGTATGAGAAGAAATCACGCAATAACCATGTACATCATTGCATCGATGCTATTACAATAGCCTGCATCGGCAAACATGAATATGCTCAAATGGCACAATACTATCACGACGAAGCTGAATATCTATATCATCACGGAATAAAGCCCATATTCCCCAAACCATGGAAGACATTCACGGAAGACTTATTAGATTTGGAGCATAGCTTATTCGTAGTACACCATAGCCCAAACAATATGGCTAAACAGGCACGAAAGAGAATTATAACATCTACAGGACAACATTGGGCACAAGGAGATTCTGCTCACGGAAGTCTACACAATGATACATATTATGGAGCCATTGAACGAGATGGCGAAATCAAATATGTAGTAAGAAGAGCTGTATCATCCTTTGAGCAAATGAGCGATGTTGATAGTATCGTCGATGATGTTGTTAAAGAGACAGTACGGAAAGCATTAGAGGGAAAGAATTTTAAGGAAGCTGTCAATGCTCCTATTTATATGAATAAAGAAAAAGGTGTATTGATTAAGAAAGTTAGGTGCTATGCAAAATCTATCAAGAAGCCTATAGATATTCGTACACATCGCGATAGTTCTAGTAAAGAGTACAAACGGAAATTCCATGTATCTAATGACATTAATTACCTGATTGCCATCTATGAAGGAACTGTAAAAGGAAAGGTTAAGCGAGATTTCGAAGTCGTAAAGAATATTGAAGCTGCTAATTTCTTTAAACGTAGCCAAGATAGAAGAGATTATCCTACCATCGTACCCGAAAAGAGTATTAAACATGGCTTCCCATTGAAAACAACATTAACAAATGGGACAATGGTTATTCTGTACGAAGAGAACAAAGAAGAAATAGATTTCACAAAAAAAGAAGATATTTGTCGGAGGTTATACAAACTTGTAGGAATGAGCTCCATGATTGTATCTGGTTGTGAATATGGCGTCTTATCATTGAGACATCATCAAGAAGCACGACCTTCTAAGGATATAAAATCAAAAAATGGAGCTTTTAAGAATGGTGAAGCTCTTCGTCCAGCAATTACTATGCTTCACACCCAATTTAATGCTTTGGTAGAAAACATAGACTTCAATATTGATGTAACGGGAAATATAGAATTAATATAACGCATAATATGCTGAAACGTAGTTTGGTTTTTACATCTCCTGCCATGCTTTCTATGAAAGATAGACAGTTAGTTATTTCTTTGAAGGAACACCCTGATGAGCTACATACTGTTCCTATAGAAGATTTAGGGTTTATAATGGTAGAACATCCACAAGTGATATTGACCGTACCACTAATGAATTTTTTATCAGAAAACAACGTATCATTAGTCTTTTGTAATAGTAAAGGTATGCCATGTTCAATGCTATTAAACTTAGATACAAATACAACACAAGGAGAAACCATACGAAACCAAATGAATGCTGGAGAGGTCTTGAAAAAGAATGTTTGGAAACAGATTGTAGAAGCAAAGATCCGTAATCAATCGTTACTATTAAATAAAGTCGGCAAACGAGGTGAGCTACTAAAACCTTTGTTTATGAACGTAAAATCTGGCGATGCCGATAATAGAGAAGGGATTGCTGCAAAAGTTTATTGGTCAGAATTATTTGGCAAGGACTTTCTACGCGATAGAAATATGCCCAGTATTAACAGTCTATTAAATTATGGATATACTATACTGCGATCGGCTGTAGCCCGCTCCTTGATGTCATCAGGCTTATTCCCAGCGATTGGACTCTTTCATAGAAATCGAAACAATGCTTTTCCATTAGCTGATGATCTGATGGAACCATATCGTCCCTTTGTTGATGAAATAGTTTATAATCTCTATTGTGAAGGAAAAGAGGAGTTGAATAAAGAAACCAAAGCAGAACTAATTAGACTATTATACTATGATACTTATTTTAAGAAAGTAACACGTCCGCTTTCAGTTGGTCTCTCTTTGACAATGGCATCATTGGTAAGATGTTATGCCAAAACAAGTAATAAATTGATATTACCAGAAATAAGATGAGTGAAATCCGACTAAATTGTTATCATATTATGTGGTTGTTTGTGATGTTTGATCTACCAACTTTAACAGCTAAAGAACGTAAAAATCATACTCGATTCAGGAAAGAACTTGAGAAAGATGGATTTACCATGTATCAGTATAGTGTGTATATTCGATATTGTGGTTCTCTTGAAAGCGCAAATGTACATATGTAGGCTCGGCAATGGGTGCCTTGCCACCTTTCGGTGGTAGGTTTCCCATGGCCTGCCCCCGAACCGTACGTGCAAGTCTCCCTGCATACGGCTCTCCACTGGTAATATCAGTTTATTTGTCATGGGCATGAATTTTTGCATTACAATGTTTGCATACAGCCAATGTCTTACGCCATTTCTTAATCATCAGTCGGTGCCATTCAGTATCGGTATTTATACCTCTGAGTTTACGGACTTGATACATTATGGTCTTGACATTGGTTGCTCCACACAATTCACATTTGCGCTCCATAAGTCTCTCCGCAAGAGTAGGGAAAGGAAGTACAAATGTGTTAGGTAGATTATCGCAGGTTGCGTCTTTGTCCGGCTCTTGCCTCGCAAAGCCATCATTATAGAATATTCGGAACTTGGTTTCTCCTTTCTTTGCTTGGTAGGGTATCGCCAAGTCATGGTCTCTTCTGTACTTTCGTATAACCTTGGCAGTTGATGAATTTAGTTTCTTTGCCAAAGTTTTGCAGAAACTATATCGCATTATGTAACCGAATTTACTTCCTGCATAAGAGATGTTGTCCGCAATCCTATAATATTGGTACAATCCTCTGATTTCAGTTGTATAGCGTGCGCAGATTGTAGCAGGGTCTTCTTTGGTCAGGTAATTGCGTGGCATGGCATACCAAATTTCCTTTCCATTGATTACCCTAAGTTCCATTGCTTTCAGTTCCAATAATTTCTTTTGGACTGTGGCAATAGGCAGAGTCAGCATTATGCGTCCGCTGAACGGTCTCTTCAACCATCCCAGCTTATTTCGCTTCATGGCCTCGGATTTTCTGATAGAGATTTCATACCCAAGAAACTTTGCAGAATCCTGTGCATTAGTGATTAAGGTCTTTTCTTCGGATAATTCAAGTTTTAGCTTGTCTCTCATGAAGTTTGTAAAGTCCTCTTTCATTCTTGCGCAATCTGCTTTACTACCAATTACACCGATTAGAAAGTCATCGGCATATCTGATATATTTAAGTCTCTTGTAGTTACTATCCATTGCCATAGATGCCGGCACTCTCCGTGTCTTTGCTTCCATCTCTTTCAGTTGTGTCAGCAATTTACGTTTCGTGTCTTCATTAGTGGCGTTTCGGATAGCCTTGCGTAATCTTACAGCCTTTCGACTATAACTTGCGTGGAGTGGGTTTTCCCGCCTTTTCTTACCCTTGTCAAAAGATTCCGCATATTCACGCATGTATTTGTCGAACTTATCAAGGTATATATTAGCCAAGATAGGACTTATTATCCCTCCTTGAGGAGTTCCCGAATACGTCTTGTGAAATGTAAAATCTTCGATATAGCCTGCCTTTAGGAATTTCCATATCAGTCGAAGAAATCTTTCATCTGATATGCGCTCACGAAGAGTTTCAATCAGAATATGGTGGTCAATATTGTCGAAGAATCCTTTGATGTCACCTTCGATAAACCAATTCGCACCAGTGAAAAGAGTTTGGATGGAACGCAAAGCCGTATGACAGCTTCTTCTTGGTCTGAATCCATGCGAGGTGTTCTCAAAATGCCCCTCATAGACAGCTTCAAGAATAAGTCTAACGACCTCTTGCACCATCTTGTCTTCAATTGATGGGATGCCCAATGGTCTTTTCTTCCCATTCTTTTTAGGTATATAGACTCTTCGGGCAGGCGTTGGCATGTAACTTTCATCCTTTAGCGCAGCTATCAGATGTCCTATTCTATCAACACTCATTCCGTCAATGGTCTTGCCGTCTGAACCAGGTGTCATGTTGCCCGGTTTCGCATAAATGCGCTGGTAGGCTACATAAAACATCTGTTCATTGAATAGGATGCGGTACAACCTTTCGTACTTGTAATGCACATCTTTGCTATGTGCAGATAAACTGTTTAATATGGTCTCTGGATTTCTCATACGTCTCACACGTTATCGTTTGACAATATTGAG